>NZ_JAENGN010000070.1:0-571 GCF_016533505.1 Parapedobacter sp. ISTM3
GGGATTATTGTCCAGGCTGATTGCCCTTGCCTGATGTTCAGCCTGGGTTCCTCGCACCGTTATTATCTGTACGGTGGCCATTGCGACATGCGGAAATCATTTGACGGATTGTGCGGGCTGGTGTCCTCCGGTTTGGGTCGGGGCGCCACTGGCGGTGATGTGTTCGTGTTCCTGAACCGCCGCCGCACGCATATGAAGCTTTTGCACTGGGAACACGGCGGGTTCGTGCTGTATTACAAAAGACTGGAGGGCGGCACCTTTCCGCTGCCGAAAACCAGTTCGCCGGGCGGGGAGATCGACTGGAGCGAGCTGGTGCTGATGGTGGAGGGAATCGTGGTGGAGAAGAGCCGCAGGCGGCACCGGTTCAGTCTGAAAAAAGTGGTCTGAAGTAATCAGAAACATCGTTTTTCACTTGCGTAACCCACCTTTTATTTGTATTTTTATGCCATGCAAGCGGCAATGGAAGACTTATCGAAAGAGGACCTTTTACGGGTTATTTCCAGCCGTGATGAGAAAATCGAATACCTGGAATCGCAGCTTGCCATGTACAGGCGCATGCAGTTCGGCCAGA
>NZ_JAENGN010000071.1:0-554 GCF_016533505.1 Parapedobacter sp. ISTM3
AGCGTCAAATTCCTGGGCTACTCCTTTTACAGGAAGAAAGGGTTGGGGCGTCTGCGCATCCACCCCAAAAGTGCTATGAAAATGAAAGCCAAAATCAAGGAGCTTACATGCCGTGGCAATGGCTGGGGGAATGAGCGCCGGAAAGAGGAACTCCGCCAGTATATCATTGGCTGGGTGCACTACTTCAAATTGGCGGACATGGGAAGCCTCCTGCAAAAAGTTGACGAATGGTACAGGAGACGGCTCAGGATGGTCATCTGGAAACAATGGAAACGCATCAGGACCAGACTGGCCAACCTAATCAAACTGGGCGTAAACAAATCCAAGGCATGGGAATGGGCGAATACAAGAAAAGGCTACTGGTACACAGCCAACAGCTACATTCTTGCGACTTCCCTGACCAACGATAGGCTACGCCAAGCGGGATATGCCTTTCTGTCGGATTACTACAAAAAGGTTCATGTCAAAACTTAAGGAACCGCCGTATACCGAACGGTACGTACGGTGGTGTGAGAGGACAGTAAGGGAAATAATCCCTTACTTCCTACTCGATT
>NZ_JAENGN010000072.1:0-517 GCF_016533505.1 Parapedobacter sp. ISTM3
ACGACTTCGTGCCATTGCGTGATATAAGACAGTTTGTATGGCAAACTCGGTATTGACTATGGGCTTCCGTGTATAAAAAAGACTAAAAAGCCCGCGGCCTCGCCGCAATCCATGCCGATATTGAACCCCTCGGGTTGGTACTCCTGTAAGATCAACTTTCGGGCCGTGGCAATAAGTTCGGGCAACCGCTGCTTTTCCTCACCAGTCAAATCAAAATAGTCTCGCCGCAAGACATTTGAAATGATAAGCAAATGGCCCGGCGAGCACTCTCGCTTCAGATATGGCAGTAAAATTTTTTATGTACATGCTACCAAGGCAAAAATTCAAATCCGTTGTTTGCCGCAATGGTCACCAGCGGATTAATCACAGCATAGAATTTATCTTTTGAAATCCCTTCCTTCAAATCGGTTCCTATGTAAAAATAGTCTTCCAGCATCCGCTTGGCGAATACAGCGAAGTCCGTCTATGTTCCCAGCGGCACTACACGGCCAAATTACCGCATCGTCGTATTTCAGCT
>NZ_JAENGN010000073.1:0-485 GCF_016533505.1 Parapedobacter sp. ISTM3
GAGCCGCTGAAGGAATGGCTGGTGTGGGGTGTACCCATTGCCGAACTATTGGTAGCCACCGGTTTAGTACTTCCGTTTCTGGTGGCGGCACCAAGGCTGATGCGGGCGGGGTTGGTGGGCAACCTTATGCTTATCAGCGGTTTCACACTGTATACGGGCCTGGCAGCGTCCGGCATTTTTGGTTATGTGCCCTGCTCTTGCGGAGGATTCTTGGAAGGCATGGGCTGGTGGGTACATTTCCTGTTCAACTTGGTATTTACGGCACTTGCAGCCGTTGGCGTCTGGCTGCAACGGAATATGATAAGAGGCGCCGATGTTTCACCATCGGTCTGTGGGCGGTTTTCGGGTTGATGTGGTTTGGCCGGCTGGGCGATAGCAATACTACGGAGGGCGCGATATCAAGGCCCGAACTCACAACGGTTATTTGCTTGCTTACTCGCGCCAGCGCAGCCAACATCACACGGAGACGGCACAGATTGATAAAA
>NZ_JAENGN010000074.1:0-478 GCF_016533505.1 Parapedobacter sp. ISTM3
GGTCTCGTTACCTGATGCATCGGTGACCACTAAAATGTATTCTGCTTCTTCCGTTATCGGCGTACCGGCCACATAGGGCTGGCCGTTCAGCGTCGCCGTGCCTTCATCGAAGGTTACCGTTACATCCTCGTTGTAGTAACCCCCATCTGCAACGCCCGTCACTACCGGCGCGGTTTTGTCAACCGTGAAGCTTACCGTTGTTGAATTGCCTGCTTCGTCGGTAACCACCAAGGTGTATTCACCCTCGTCGGTAATTTCCGTACCTGAGGTAAACGGCTCGCCATTCAATGTCGCCGTGCCCTCATCGAAGGTTACCGTCACGTCTTCGTTGTAGTATCCGCCGTCTGCAACGCCCGTCACTACCGGCGCGGTTTTGTCAACCGTAAAACTTACCGTGGTTGAGTTGCCCGAGGCATCGGTAACTACCAAGGTGTATTCACCCTCGTCGGTAATTTCCGTACCTGAGGTAAACGGCTGG
>NZ_JAENGN010000075.1:0-458 GCF_016533505.1 Parapedobacter sp. ISTM3
GGCGACCCGACGGTGGCGGGCCTTCCTGCGGCTCCGTCGATAGCGCTGGTTAAATCCTTCACGGTTGCCGACGGTGGCGACGGCCGGATTGATGCGGGCGACGTGATTACCTATACATTCGAGGCCACCAACACGGGCAACGTGACGCTGAGCGGCGTGGCGGTGACGGACGGCCTTGCGGGGCTGTCGTCACTGACGTACACCTGGCCTGGGACAGCGGGCGTACTGCTGCCGGGCCAGTCGGCGACTGCGACTGCGACCTACACGATAACGCAGGGGGATGTCGACGCGGGCGAGGTGAGTAACCAGGCCGTTGCGACGGGTATCATCCCGGGCGGGGACCCTGCTGATCCGGCCGACCGGGTGACGGGCGACTCGGACACGGGCACGGACCGCGACGGGGATGAGCTGACGGACCCTGCCGGCACGGACAGCGACGATGACGGCGACCCGGGGAA
>NZ_JAENGN010000076.1:0-420 GCF_016533505.1 Parapedobacter sp. ISTM3
ATCGCCGGAGCAGGCGCAGGCTCAACAGTTGGAAACATCGGCGGTAAACTGATGAATAAATAATCATTAATCATTCTAAAAAATGGAATTTAAAACGCTAAGAAATATCGAAAACAGCTTTAGGCAGATAAGATTATATGCCATTGTGTTTGCGGTTCTCTGCATTAGCGTGGTAGGTTACGCCGTATGGCGTTCCTACCGCTTTGCAGAAGAACAACGCCAAAAAATCTATGTACTGGATAACGGCAAATCCCTGATGCTTGCCTTATCGCAGGATGCGAGCATCAACCGCCCGGTTGAAGCAAGGGAACACGTTAGGAGATTTCACGAACTGTTCTTTACGCTTGCTCCCGACAAGAACGCTATTGAAAGCAATATGAGCAGGGCATTTAACCTTGCCGATAAAAGTGCTTTTGATTA
>NZ_JAENGN010000077.1:0-408 GCF_016533505.1 Parapedobacter sp. ISTM3
AAAAGTAAAAATCCTGCAAGGTTGCAGGATAGTGTATCAACAATTTTAAAAAATCAGATTTATGAAAGAAAATGAAAAAAGGGTCAGCTTTCTCGTTGAGGGAGAAGACCAAAACGGAGCATCAAATCTGCCGGATAATAAAAAGAGCAATAAGGATAAGCTCAAAAAGCCAATCATCTTCCTTTTGATGGGCGTTGTATTTCTCGGCTGTATGTACCTCATATTTAAACCGTCGAAAGATAAAAAGGCTGTCGAAAATATCGGGCTGAATGATGCCGTGCCACAGGCTACCGGAGCAGGAATGCCCGATGATAAAAGCAAGGCGTATGAGCAGGAAATGCTCGAACGCAAAGAGCAGGAAAAGCGCAATGCACTGACCACGCTTTCTGATTATTGGAATACTGAAGA
>NZ_JAENGN010000078.1:0-398 GCF_016533505.1 Parapedobacter sp. ISTM3
CACCGGTGGTCACCGTGGCGCTGTTGCCCGTGCCTGCTACAGTGCCGTTGCCGCTCGTCACGGTATAGCCCGTGATGGTCAGCCCTGCACTCGGGCGTTCGCCCAGACTGATTATTTTACCGCTTTGGATAGCTGACGGACCGTCATTGGTGATCGTTAGCATAAAGCTCGTGCTTCCACCTGCTACGACACGTGCATCGTCGGCCACTTTCGTAATGCTCAGGTTCGACGTGCGATCCACAGGAATCTCCGGCGTATCATCCTCATCATCCGGTGTGTCGGTATCCGGATCGTTATCCGGACCCCATACACTGATGCCGTTGGCGATGGTTGCCGGCGCATCCGCATCCACGTCGGCCGTTACGCTCACCGTGATGGTACCCCCCACCGGAATCACC
>NZ_JAENGN010000079.1:0-392 GCF_016533505.1 Parapedobacter sp. ISTM3
CATCCCCAGTATTAACCACGGTGATGGTATAGGTCAGCACCTCGCCCGCCTGCGCCAGCCCATCGCCGGAAGCATCCGCCACCGACTTGGTGGCTGCAAAGCCACGTGCCGCATCCACCGGTAATTCCGGCGCGGTTGCTTCCCGGGGCGTGCCCGACGGATCGGCCGGATCCGACACAACCGCCGTGTTGGCAATCACATCGATGTCCGTCAGGTCGGCCGCCACCGTCACCCCGAAGTTTACGGTGACGCTCGTTCCAAACGGAATATCCAGCACCCAGTCTATCCGGCCGTCGGCATCATCAAACACCCCGCCGTCAGCATCCGCACTTCCGGCCACGTAAGCCGTGCCGGTTGGTATCACGTCGCGGATGGTGACCCCAAGCAGGTCC
>NZ_JAENGN010000008.1:0-257107 GCF_016533505.1 Parapedobacter sp. ISTM3
ATTTAAAGCCTATGGTTTTTAAAAAAGTAGTTGGTTTATTTATGGTGGCAGTGATGATGGCTACCGCGGTTTTTTCCTTTGCAAAACACAAGGAAAGCAAGGCGAGTCTCGCAAATCTCCGACAAATGTCGTGGATACATGATGGTTCTGGCCCCGCCACTGATCCTGAAAGCTATCAGCCCGGGAACATTTCTAATTGTGTGGGAGAGTCGGAAATTTGTGGGATTTTAGCGCCGTTAGATGAGGAAAATTCAACTCCAACAAACCCGGTGCCGTTCATTGACGACGATTTGGAAGATCGTATACAAAGTGAGAATACGGCAAACGGGGATGTGTTTTTGTTGAATTGAGGTAAAATGCAAAGCCGATTATCAAAAAGGCGCCTATCGTTATGGGCGCCTTTTTTGATGTTATCGTTCATTTTGCGGTATACCCGTTTCCTGTACTACACTGGCCGGTATTAAAAACGTATATCTACTATCTTCTGGCTGTAACGTATAGGTTGTCCCGCCCATTTCTCTTGTGACGGTCCTTTTAAAACGGCTGTCTTTATTCAGCCGTCTGAGGTCACTCCATCGTACCCCGCCCCGGAGCGCCAACTCTTTCTCCCTTTCCGTGATAATGACTTTCAGTGCTTCTTCGGCATCATCTGTATCATAGGGGTTGAAAAGGCCGGCTTTCCAACGGTTTTTCAGCAGCGTGTTAAGCGTTTCGAGAGCCAAGCCTATCTCTCCCAATCTCGCCAGACATTCCGCTTTGATAAGATACACCTCATTTGTGGCTAAGCCGCAAAACGGCGCAGTGACCGTGGCGCTTGTTCCGTAGTCTCCGGTAAACCGATACGACCCGTCCGCGTTCTCCTTATAAAAGATTTCCGTTCGCAGGTCATCCGCTGTGTACAATGCGTGAAGCGCTGGGCTTACTTTTGCCCTTGTGTTATTGAACCCGCCTCCTCCATTTGGCATCTGTAGGTGTAAAAGTACCTCTTTATTAAGCGCGGGTACCGGCTTAGCAGCGGCGGGGTCGAGATCATTGAAGTCAATTAGTTCGCTATAGAGGTCTAAGCAGGCATTGGCATGCTCAAGGCTGTTTTGATAATTTCCCATAATAAGGTATGCCTTAGCCAGCGCAGCATGGGCCGCAGCTTTGTTTGGCCTTACGGGTACAGGTGTACTGGTAGGGAGCAGCGCTACAGCCTCCGTGAGATCATGGAGTATTTGATTATAGGTCTCTGCCAAGGAAGGACGTGTGGTAGGCGTTTCGATGTTTGGTGAGAGCCGCAGTGGCACACCTAACAACTTCTCGGCCCCCGCTTCGTCAAAAGGCGGTGCAAAAATCTGGGCTAAATGGTAGAATGCCAGCCCCCTGAAGAAGAGTGCTGCGCCTTTGATATGCCTTCTATCCAATTCGGTTAAACCACCGAGTTGCGCATCATCTACCTCTTCCAAGACTACGTTGACGTCAAAAATATTAAGATACATATTGCTCCAATCCCGGTCGGCCACTGCATCTGACTTCCACAGATAGATATTCCGCGCATCAAACGCGTCATTCAGTTGATTGAAGCCGGCCTCGTCCAGATAATAATAGTCGGCAGCAACATCCCCGGCATAAGGATACAGCGTATTCCGGCGTGTCTCATTATCCAAAATAGCTTGGAGATCCCTCAACGTGCCGGGAATGGCCAAAGATCGTATGGGCTTCACATCCAGATATTCGGCGCAAGCGCCAAGGGTGAGGATGCCTGTAACCAAGCAAACGGTCATTGGTATATTTATTTTCTTTCTCATTGTTTAAAATGTTATGTTCATACCCATCGAAAGACTAAAGGGGGCGGGATATCCGCGAAAGTCAGGATCCAGCCCCGCGTTGTTTGCCCGCCATAGTATCGGAAGATTGCGTGCATACAGCATCATTGATACCGATTTGACCGGAAGGGATCGAAGGGCAGTACTATTTAGCCGATAAGTTAAATTGACGTCTTGCAACCGGATATGATCACCGCGTTCAACCGTAGCTTCGGAGTTCCGGTACACTTCGTCTCTCCTGTTGTTGGCAGGATATATCATTGAGGGCACGGTGGTGGTACGTTCGTCCCCCGGTTGTTGCCAGCGCAAATAATAATCGCTATGGCCCGTCACGCCGTTGTTCAATAACTGCGCATATTCTATTGTAGGTCTGCGGAAGAAGTATCCCATACGGTATGTGACGTTTGCGGAAAGGCTCAACCCACCAAATGACCACGTGTTACGCAATGAACCGAATGCCCTTGGAGTTGCGGAGCCATGGAATACCAAGTCGTCCATGGTCGTGTTATTGATGATATGGAGATAGTCTGAGGTCAGCTCCCCGTTTACATAACTCTGGGGGTTTCCTTGAAGGGCATCAAGACCGCCCCATCTGTAGCTTACGATATTATACGCATCGTAGCCCTCGATGGGATGCAGGCTGGCCCCGTTGCCTACATAAGCGCTCGGCCTGCTTCGCTCTACCAGATAACGTGTGACCTTCGTCTGGTTGACGGAAAGGAAAAAATCGGTTGACCAACCTATCCTTCCCCGCAGATTACGGCTGTTAAGTGTCACATCCCATCCGCTGGTCCTGATTTCGGCAGCGTTTCTTGTGAGGTTGGTAAAGCCGGTTGTTATATCGGCAGGGACAGATGCTATCAAATCGCTGGCATTCTTGACAAAGTACTCCACACTACCGGACACGTTGTTGTTCAGAAGACCGAAGTCCAGCGCCAAATTGGTCGTGGCGACGTTTTCCCACCGCAGATCCGCATTGGGCGGATTCATGATAAAAGCATGCAGATTTCTGCCCAATGGGGTGAGCCCACGGTAATCGATCGTCGTTACTGCCGCTGTCGCATTGTTAACATTTCCGCTATGGCCATAGGTAGCCCGTATCGAAAGCTGGGGTAGCCATTGCCAGCTGTAAAAAGGCGTGTTGGAAATATTCCACTTATAACCTAAAGACCATAATGGCTTCCACTTGTCATTGGTATTTACACCGAAAAGATTGGATGCATCTCTGCGCGCACTGGCTGTCAACGTATGGTTTGCCTGGAAGCGATACGACGCGTTGGCGAACAGTGACACGAAGCGGTTCATCAATCCGGCAAACGACTGCGGCTCTCCCAACGGGCTGTCGAATGCCATTCCTCCATAGATTGGATATCGATTTACCAAGTCAATAGGTTGAGCAAGCATCAATTCGTCATCATAACCATAGGCAGTGGAAGCGTTTTGCAGGTCTTCCACCTGTCTCAGCTCCCCTCCAACCAGTACTGCTAAGTCGTGGCCGGAGTTCCATGCGGATGAAAAGTTCAGTTGGCCACGTAGGTTATGACTATATCGATTGCCTTCCTGAGACCGAAGAATACCTCCCAGCGGGAGTGGACGATATACATCGTCGCCGGAGATTTGGGTGAACCTATTGATCTGGTCACGGGTATAGAACGTTTGATCACTGTAATGATTCCTGTCGCCGGTGCGCTGATTTTGATACTGATACCTAACCTCCATGTTGAGCACAGGCAGCAACTGATAGGTAGCCGAGAGGTTGATCAACAGATCGTTTATGCGTGAGGTATTATCCGCCAAACCGATCTCTTCCAGAGGTCTGTAATGCCAATCCAACAGTTTTCCATTGCCTGCCGTATCTACGAAACCCAAGCGGTAATTTTGGACGACCGTTGCGGGTTTACCTTCGGCGTCCACCAGCTGTGCGTAAGGATATATTGAGCTGGATGCATTCGAGGTGCCCAGCACGCCCAACCCGTTGTTTTCCCGCTGGCTGTGCACATACATGATGTTTGATTGCACGGTTAGGTTCTTTATGGGTTTATAGGTGTTTTGGGAACGAAGTGTAATGCGCTGGTAGCCATCGCCCACCTGTTGGGAAGCCGCCCTATCAAGCCCGCCGGAGATTAAGTAACCCGCCCGGTCATTTCCGCCGCTCATGTTGAGGGCATACTGCTGGCCTACCGGTCTTTGGTATACATATTCAGCCAAGTCTTTGCGAATGTCCTGTGAGCGCAGCGCATCAAGTAACCGATCTGCCTCTTCCGTTGAAATAAGGCCTTGGCGTTGCCGATGCAAAATTTCCACAGCCGGAGTGATTACCGGCCAAGTGACGGTGTTGGATAGCGCATTGTCAAAGGCTCCCTGCTCAAAAAGGAATCGTTCAATATCGATAAAATCTGAAGGGGTCATCTCAGGCCGGTAATACAGATCTGTTTGATTCTGGACAGATACATTGGCCGTTGCGGTTATGGAAACAGGTTTGTTTAGCGCTCCCTTTTTAGTGGTTATTACCATTACCCCGTTGCCAGCACGCGCTCCCCAGATGGAGGATGCCGCTGCATCCTTCAAGAATGTAATATTCTCGACGTCGTTTGGGTTGATGTTTTGGATATCTCCTTCATATGGAAAATCATCAACGATTATCAACGGCTGAGCCGCAGCGGGAGTGATGCTGCTAAGTCCCCGTATTTTGAAGGAGGTTTCGTTGCCGCCCCGCTTATCAAATAACATACCCGGCACCAGCCCGTCCAATCGGCTGATGACGTCCGGGCCGATCTGCCTATGGAATAATTCGTTGTCTACGTGCCCGAACGATCCTGTAAGCCGTTCTCTGGGCAAGGTCTGATATCCGGTAGATACTTCTACCTCTTCGAGAATGCTCGTGTTTGCCTCAAGAGCGATAAGTAACGGGGCTGATGGCGGCAGTTTAGACAGCATGGTGTCTACGGACATATATCCCAGGTGCTGGAAGCTAAGCAAAACATTTGCACTATCATCGGCAAAGAGGATAAAGCGCCCTTTGGCATCTGTATATGCAACAGGATGCTTACCATTCACTTTTACAGATGTGCCTTGTAATGGACTGTTCGTTGATTGGTCAATTATGGTGCCTGTGATGCGGTATTGAGCAGATAGTGTTGCGGCGTGCAAGAGTATGGCTGTCATCACGCCAAGCGTTTTAATGTGCATGGTTTGGTTTATTATTGTTTAGCGGTTGATGAAAAAATATAGCCAAAATCAGTAAGTTGAAGCCTGCCGGAGTCGCCGTCAAATCCGTTTTCGGTAAGGACAAACATGTCCATCTCACGTTCGACCCAGCTTAGTTCAAGCCCTTGTGCATTCAGCGATCTGTTGATGGTTTCCAGTGTTGCTGATTTTGCCGATGGGAAATCGAGGTCGAACCTACCCTCATAGCCGGTCTCATTAAGAATCGAGGGCAAGGGTTCGTTTGTGATTTCGTCAATCATCATCATCACATCTGCGAATTTGCCGTGCCTGATATAGGTATCCACGCCATTTGGCAGCGCGCCTACATCCTTTATTTGATCGACGAATCGGCTGTTTATGCGGCCATTTACCACTTTGACCCGACTGCCGCTCTCCGATTTATACGTTGGGGGACTGTCTATTGCCCTTAGTGCAAGGCAGCGCATACTGCGTGATTCGATGCGCCCATGTAATTGCAGGAAAAAGTCGAGATCACTTTTCATTTTTTCCAATACCTGACGCCGTCCGAGCACACTGGGGAAAAATATTTCATAGCAGAAAAGATCTGGACGATCGGTGCTCATTGTGTTTGCCGACGGCATGAGCAGGTTGCGGATACGGGCATGGGATATTTCCAGGATAATTCTATTTTTATTGATTGGCAGCGGCGAGTTGAGGGCTATGGTGTACAATTTGGGGATAACAGCGTTACTTACAATGAGCCGGCTTCTATGATTCGTTGAATCGGTTTCCCAGATAATCTGGTGAACCGCTCCGACATGATGGCCGGAAAGTGCACTGTATAATTGCAGGCCCGCGTGCCTATTGTCATTTATATCAAGTACCGACAGGTCTGTAGCGTCCGCTATCGTGTTTATGCCCGCTTCCTCCACGCCAGCTGTCAAAAGGGTCGAAACTCTCTTTTCATCCAATGCCTGTGGCCTTGTAATCACTTGCACGATTCCGCGGTCATCTACGATGACGGTATGGGGCAACGATTGTGTTGGAAATAGACCAGCGAGGGTTTTATCATCTACAGCCGATATAAACTTGTCTCTTATCTTATCGATATGAGGCGATCTTGTTTTGCTGAGGAATTGCCTGATATGATCCCCGGACTCATGAGTTACCGGAATCACGGTGAGGCTGTCATTGAACTTGGCCTGCAGGTCAAAAAGATGGGGCAGCGATGCGATGCATGGACCGCAGAATGTGTTCCAAAACTCAAGTATTATCCATTTACCGTTTGCAAGACGGCTAATGGTTGTTTCCCGCTCCGCATCCGGCGAACTAAATAGCGTTACAGGCAAATCGGGGATGGTATCGCCTATTTGCAGGGGCTTGATGCCTGCCTGCCGGCCAGGCAGGCTGTCGCCGGGGACCGATTGGCGGGCAAGCGGACTGGCTTGTAGACCAATGCTTACCGCCAGCAGGAGCAGTGCCAGTACCCCATTTGCGCGGCCCCGCCCGGGGTGGGCGGGGGCCTGCGCATGGGTCTGCACACATAGTAAACTTTTCTTGATACAGCTTCCAATACATCTTCCATACCCCTCCGTATACGCCTTTATCCCGCCATAAAGCCGCCAAACCTTCGTTAAAATGCCGATTTTGGGTACTTTTACCGAAGGATACACGGATATGACTGGGATAGGGCACGGATGAGGGATAAGGGAAGGTGGGATTTGGGATAAGGGTAACCGCTGCTTACCCCATAGGGATTGTCCGTCGAGATTGTCCGCTTCCGCTCCGCTTATCTTCCGCTGGAGACCATTACTTGCGCAACACCTGCTGTACACCTGCGGGTTATCTGTACTTCCGGTTTTCCCCTTATTGTCCGTTTGTTTTCCATTCCTTCTCCACTTCTCAAGCAGAAGAGCAGCAGAGAAGCACCGAAGGAGCAGCGAAAAACGAACGGAGGATGAGCGAATGTCAAGCGGAGCATGGACTGCTCGTTTTCGTTTATGTTTTGTATCGTTGGTTGCCAACAGGGCATAGTTATCCCCTAAGCGTAATTTTTGCTTCATTTGATGTTTGACTAAAGTGAAAAATTGAGTAACTAACTCCGGGTTTTCACTCCAATCAAACTGGCCTACCAATGATGTTTTTGTGAAGATTAACCGTGGAAATCTCCCACGCCTTAGATAAAATAGCTCTCCCCTCTCCTATTCGAGATGGAAAACTGGCAGGTTGTAAAAATAAAAAACTCGTTTTCATGGTTAGATTTGAAAACGAGTCTCCGGTAATCTAGTGGGGTCGTAAACACGAATAGCGCTGTGAACCCTACCTACTACCGCTTCACAAGGCTCTAACCCCTCACAGAACGGATTCAGTAGAGCCCACAGCGCTACCTTAACGCACCAAAAGTACGCAAAATATCACCATGGGCATTAACTACCTACCGTCTCGTCTGTGATTAATTGTTAGAGTTTGTGAACGAGACTCTTTTGTTAATGCTAATTCTTAATTTAATCTTATCAAGCCAAAACTACTAATAGCTTCAAAAACGTTTCACTTTCATATCTCTATATCCTTTTCAATAATTTGGTAATGACGCAAATATATTAAATATTTATTTAAAATGCAAATTTAAGGAAACATATAAGTATTTGAATTATGGCTCAATTAGCGCTTGATGAAAAAGCCGAGCAAGGTTACCCCTCTAGATCAGCATATAATTGACAAAATCAGAATTCGTCGCTTAGAAAAAAACCTATCCGGACGGGAATTATCGCGCAGAGTTACTCTTAGTGAAAACCCTACTAGAATTGGCGGGATTGAGAGCCCGTTAAAGAATAATAAGTATACTTCTTCGATACTGAAAAAGGTTGTCGCAGAACTAGATTGGACTCTACATGACGTACTACCTGACGAGCTTCTCTCCGACGACACCCTTCAAGACAAAACAAAAATCCCGATCTTAAAAGGCATGAGCGTTAGGGCCGCTTTAAACTCATTACTGGAAGAAGGTTATTTTGACGAGCCCCGTTTGCGCCGCGAAATCACGGAGTACTACAATTCGTTTTTCAAACCTGAAGAATATAAGAACGACAACTACTTTTCAGCCCAATTGGAAGACCTCTACAACGAGGGCAAACTCACCAAGCTCGATCCGGATAAATCCAAAGATGAAAAGCTCATCCGTTTCCAACGGAATCCAACGTATGATCCGAATGCATGATAACGAACATATTTTGATTAACAAGTCATCTTTCGTAAATTTGCTGATATGAGAACAGTAACATTGGAAATATTGAATGACAAAGCGATGAGCCTCCTTCGTGATTTGGAGCAATTGAAGCTGTTGCGTTTTCGTAAAGATTCTCAACAAGCTACCAAACAAGCAAAAAAGAAGGTGACTTTTGACGCCGTTGCTATTGACACAACTGGCTTCAAGTTTGACTGAGACGAAGCGAATGAGCGATAAGGTTTTTTTGGATACCAATATTTTGGTCTATTCCTATTCGGTATCAGATAAGGACAAACAGCTTACCGCCCGTAAGATTATCGCGGAAACCGATTCTTATGTCAGCACGCAGGTATTAACCGAACTGACCAACACGCTCACCCGCAAGTTTAAACTTCTTTTGATGCTGCATTGAAAGCCGTCAGTGAATGTTGCGCAAATAACCATGTGTTCATAAACAATCCTGAACCCTATTTCTACAAAAAAGCAAAACGGCTTCTGGAAAAATATAAGACGCTTGGTCAAAGCCTCGCTACCTTGGAAGGTGATTTGCTCGAAAACCCACAAATGGGAAACAGCTATGGCGCTAACATCTATAAGGTACGAGTAGCCGATGCTTGGAAAGGCACTGGAAAAAGTGGCGGGTTTAGGGTAATCACCTATTTGGTGAGGGAATCGGAAGAGGGTACCGACATTTATTTAATCACCATCTTCGATAAATCTGAGGAAGCATCTATTAAGAAGGAAGATGTTGTAAAATCATCAGAACACTAGATTTATAGGTTGTTGATTATGCTCGTATACCCTTCCCTTGATTATGAATTGAACACCCAAGTACGCAAGCACCGGGAGGCCAATGGCTATGCGCAAGAGGAATTTGCATTTTTGATAGGACGAGATGTAGCAGATGTAGTGAAGTACGAAGACCTTACCACCACAGATGCCTACGATTTCAACCACATCAACCGCTACGCAAGGGTGCTCCATCGTGTGCCGAAGGATTTTGTATTCAAAGAGTCGCTGCCTGAGAACGACATCAAGATTGAAGCGCGGAAAACCACATACAAGACAAAAACAATGTATCGGGGCGAACGGCAAATAATGGTTGGCGGAAAACCACAGTGGGTTAAACTGGAGCCTTATAGCATCCCAATTGCGGAAATCACCGTAGACTCAAGCGATAGGCAACGGATGGTAGCATTGCTGGATGAACTGCTACTTGAAGGCTATTTCCGAGATGGAGTGACCGGATATGATTTGTATATGCACGTTGGCACTTTGTGGGCAGGAAGTTTCCGGCCTAAATTGCTAATCGAGGGGTTGGCCGTTCTCTCCGGTCGTCGCAAGCGGCCAAAACTACTCCCTATGCGCAAAGCGCCGAAAACCGATGAAAAATGGATATTATATAAGGAGGATTTAGACGAAGATTGAATTTTGCACACTGTGTGGCTTTCCTTCCCCTCGGCTAACTTGCGTAGATAGCCTTTTTACGATGTTCTTGCTGATCTTGAGCGTACGGGCGATGCGGTGCAGCCGTAATGATTGTTTAGTCTGACTCGTGTGTCTTGGTTTCCCCTGCCAGGGGTTTCAGCCAGGGGTTTCAATGGTTGATGGTAAAACATACCAACAAATCAACCTAAACCTACCGGATTTTCCTAAGCCCCAGGGATCAGTTGCTCCGTTACGAACGCCCACCGGGGGCCAACATGCTCCGCAACACAATCCGTTGAAAATCTTAGGGGGCAGCATCCGCCGTTATAACATGCTTATACAACGCCCATGAGCAGTTGATGCCTCCGATTTAAAGCCCTTCGCAGGAGGTCAGCTTGCTCCGCAATATCTACCTTTCGATTTTCGTGATTCCAATTCCGGCATGGCGCGATTAAGGTGACCAGATCCACTGTGCGGCCACCGCATCTATGTAATTTCAATTCCTGTATGGTTCGATTAAAGGCGGATATTGACCAGTCGCCAATCTTGCTATTGCCCGATTTCAATTCCTGTATGGTTCGATTAAAGGCTACGATCCGGAGATGTTGAACCCGGATGTTGTACAATTTCAATTCTTGTATGGTTCGATTAAAGGTAGTTACAAAGAGGGCGCCGGAAGGCTGCACAGAATTTCAATTCCTGTATGGTTCGATTAAAGGCGTCACTGGCAACAGTGCTCACGGTACCGGTACGGCGATTTCAATTCCTGTATGGTTCGATTAAAGGTGCTTTGTTTTTGTCCAATGACTACGGCATATTTCCATTTCAATTCCTGTATGGTGCGATTAAAGGTCATCTGACTTTTGAATTTAGGTTCCAAACCTTGCAATTTCAATTCCTGTATGGTGCGATTAAAGGCTTCTAACCAGCCTATTAGCTCGCGGCTTTTGAATATTTCAATTCCTGTATGGTGCGATTAAAGGGGGGATTGCATGCTTGCTGTTTCGCCGGTTGGAGATTTCAATTCCTGTATGGTGCGATTAAAGGCAGAAGCGTCTGGATGCAAGTCTCTACGCTCATGATTTCAATTCCTGTATGGTGCGATTAACGGGTAATAGTATCTTTATATCCCTCCAAGTAGTAATATATTTCAATTCCTGTATGGTGCGATTAAAGGTGTCTCCGGCTGATCATGTGAAGTATGAGTCTCCATTATTTCAATTCCTGTATGGTGCGATTAAAGGCTTGCTTCGTCTCGCGTTTTCCTTGTATTGTTCAATATTTCAATTCCTGTATGGTGCGATTAAAGGTACCTGGGCATCCTCGAAAGACATTTCCTTACGATATTTCAATTCCTGTATGGTGCGATTAAAGGGGGGGTGGAGACAACGCCCAACACCACAACAAAAAAATTTCAATTCCTGTATGGTGCGATTAAAGGGCTTGGATGACGGCGGGTTCTCGTCGATGAATATCATTTCAATTCCTGTATGGTGCGATTAAAGGGGGGTGGAGACAACGCCCGACACCACAACAAAAAAAATTTCAATTCCTGTATGGTGCGATTAAAGGTTCGGGCGGGTTGGCACGAATTTTATTTTGTTTTTGATTTCAATTCCTGTATGGTGCGATTAAAGGCGTATTACCGTTCCGGGCGGGCGGAGAAAATGCCGATTTCAATTCCTGTATGGTGCGATTAAAGGCCCTATGTGCGTCCAGCTGCGTGCAGGCGGTAAGGATTTCAATTCCTGTATGGTGCGATTAAAGGGTAGATAGCAGTGAGCCTCCTCGTTCTCGTACATTAATTTCAATTCCTGTATGGTGCGATTAAAGGTAAGACGCCGAAAGCATTCTAAAGCATCCCACTACAATTTCAATTCCTGTATGGTGCGATTAAAGGCATATCGCTATGCATTGACCGTCTGTGTCCGTTTACGATTTCAATTCCTGTA
This sequence comes from Parapedobacter sp. ISTM3, assembly GCF_016533505.1. Classification (NCBI taxonomy): domain Bacteria; kingdom Pseudomonadati; phylum Bacteroidota; class Sphingobacteriia; order Sphingobacteriales; family Sphingobacteriaceae; genus Parapedobacter; species Parapedobacter sp. ISTM3. The sequence continues at coordinate 11,583 of NZ_JAENGN010000008.1, forward strand.
TGGTGCGATTAAAGGGATTAGATCGGTGTGCGGATAACTTAGCACAGGATATTTCAATTCCTGTATGGTGCGATTAAAGGCTCTATGTCTCCTACACGGCTATGCATTGAGTACTAATTTCAATTCCTGTATGGTGCGATTAAAGGCAAAATGCGGGGTTTTTAAAAATCACGTTCTGTAAAATTTCAATTCCTGTATGGTGCGATTAAAGGTGGCAGGTATTGGGCTGGTGTATCGGGATAACGGAAATTTCAATTCCTGTATGGTGCGATTAAAGGGAACGCACGTTGACGCGTATAGCGGTGGGCATGGCTAATTTCAATTCCTGTATGGTGCGATTAAAGGGTGTGTGCTGCGTTGCGGTTGCGATCAGGGGCAATAGATTTCAATTCCTGTATGGTGCGATTAAAGGCCGGCATGGTTTATAAAGCACACAAATTATACTAATTTCAATTCCTGTATGGTGCGATTAAAGGAGGTGTACCCGCCCGATACAACAGCGGCGATATTCATTTCAATTCCTGTATGGTGCGATTAAAGGGATATACAACAGCATCAGCCAGCAGCTGTATGACATTTCAATTCCTGTATGGTGCGATTAAAGGATAAACGGGAAGCGCACCAGCGTGACCACCATGAATTTCAATTCCTGTATGGTGCGATTAAAGGCAAGGCTCCGAAAGATGCTGTTGTGTCATTAAGCGATTTCAATTCCTGTATGGTGCGATTAAAGGATGAAAATGATAGTTATAGAGCAGGTAAATTATTTATTTCAATTCCTGTATGGTGCGATTAAAGGGGGGCACCTGCACAGATGCACAGATGCACAGTAAGGATTTCAATTCCTGTATGGTGCGATTAAAGGCTCAGGCGGCCCCGGCACATCCCTTTTCCTTTCGGGAATTTCAATTCCTGTATGGTGCGATTAAAGGAAGAACAGTCTAACCACGATATTCCAGGACTACGACATTTCAATTCCTGTATGGTGCGATTAAAGGTTGTAAACCGGAAATTTTTCACGCCACCTACGAATATTTCAATTCCTGTATGGTGCGATTAAAGGCGCGTCGCACAATTGGCGCTTCGCAACTTTATAATTATTTCAATTCCTGTATGGTGCGATTAAAGGCATCTCCGGCCTCCTTTCCGCATCACATCCAGCATGATTTCAATTCCTGTATGGTGCGATTAAAGGGACGTGCTCGAAAGGCTGGATGGGCAGGTTGAAATAGATTTCAATTCCTGTATGGTGCGATTAAAGGCGCAATCTGACAATCCGACAAACGGGTTACGGGCATATTTCAATTCCTGTATGGTGCGATTAAAGGTGGGTGTATTGGTGGCGGCAGCATATCTTTTGTGATATTTCAATTCCTGTATGGTGCGATTAAAGGCATTGCCCACAAGGGGTTCAGCCCAAGCATTAAGATTTCAATTCCTGTATGGTGCGATTAAAGGTATTCAGCGGTTAAGATATCCGCATTTATTAGGCAAATTTCAATTCCTGTATGGTGCGATTAAAGGTTCGACACAGTCGAGGCCGCGCGGATATTCGCACAAAATTTCAATTCCTGTATGGTGCGATTAAAGGGATTTATTCAGGCCGCGACTGTCTTAGGGATAGGAGATTTCAATTCCTGTATGGTGCGATTAAAGGTTTTTTCACCTAAATACGTGACGTGTCCAGCATTGATTTCAATTCCTGTATGGTGCGATTAAAGGGGTTCACCCCCGGCTGTGTTTGGTCATTTGGTTCCGATTTCAATTCCTGTATGGTGCGATTAAAGGGGCACCGTGCACGCCCCCGTTGTTACCAGTAGTTTGATTTCAATTCCTGTATGGTGCGATTAAAGGAACATTGTCGCCAGTGCTGCTAAGGGTTGTAACCCTATTTCAATTCCTGTATGGTGCGATTAAAGGGCTTACCCGCGTGGTTTAGAACTCCATAAATACGCAATTTCAATTCCTGTATGGTGCGATTAAAGGAATCAACGCTTTCGGCCAATTTGCAGGCCGTTTCAATTTCAATTCCTGTATGGTGCGATTAAAGGCATATCAAGTACTTCAATCCGGTGTACGATATAGATTTCAATTCCTGTATGGTGCGATTAAAGGATTTGCACGTAACCCCGCCCGTAGTAGCTATGCCCGTATTTCAATTCCTGTATGGTGCGATTAAAGGTCGCCAGGAACAGCAACTGATGGCTAATTTATCCGGATTTCAATTCCTGTATGGTGCGATTAAAGGATTAAAGCAGCCGCTGAAAACTCGTCTCAACAACAATTTCAATTCCTGTATGGTGCGATTAAAGGGTAGGTGGCGGGAATAGGGGACGGGACAAAAAGGGGATTTCAATTCCTGTATGGTGCGATTAAAGGCATCGCGCGGGATGATCAGTCCCCTGTATGGATCATATTTCAATTCCTGTATGGTGCGATTAAAGGGTTACGAAGATTTGGTCAATGAGATAATTCGCGAAAAATTTCAATTCCTGTATGGTGCGATTAAAGGCATGGACGGAAAAGATGCCGGTTTTACACGTCCGCTAAAATTTCAATTCCTGTATGGTGCGATTAAAGGAAGCATGGTTAGATTCGTCGTCCAGCCGCTTCTTAAATTTCAATTCCTGTATGGTGCGATTAAAGGGCAAGTACAACGCATATGCGTATGCTTGCATCTTTGATTTCAATTCCTGTATGGTGCGATTAAAGGCTAAAACTGTTAGGGTATGAAAAAACTTATAACACTATTTCAATTCCTGTATGGTGCGATTAAAGGACACAACAGGTCGTCCCTCTCCACCTCAAATACGATTTCAATTCCTGTATGGTGCGATTAAAGGTAGTAGGTGGCATCCGCGATGAACGCGGTTTGCTTTATTTCAATTCCTGTATGGTGCGATTAAAGGGCTTAAAATATCTATTGGGGCCAACTAAAATTTAAAATTTCAATTCCTGTATGGTGCGATTAAAGGCTAAAACGGAATTGGCTTTTGGTTAGCCAATGCTTATTTCAATTCCTGTATGGTGCGATTAAAGGTACATTTTCAATATAATCACACCAGTCCGTGTCATATATTTCAATTCCTGTATGGTGCGATTAAAGGAATCACCGAGAAGCGCCGATTAGTCACCGGGTGTACAATTTCAATTCCTGTATGGTGCGATTAAAGGGATCCCGTTCCTTGGCATCCTTGCAATAGGTGTTTTATTTCAATTCCTGTATGGTGCGATTAAAGGTCCGATCCTCGTCAGGGCTTTCTAATTGTCACGAAAATTTCAATTCCTGTATGGTGCGATTAAAGGAATTGCTGAATACGTCCCCCGACGTGAATGTATAATATTTCAATTCCTGTATGGTGCGATTAAAGGTGGGCTTAGGCTTTAAGTGCATTATATCGCGTTGAGATTTCAATTCCTGTATGGTGCGATTAAAGGCTGTGTGACTATCGACTTTATTAACGCTAATTTATAATTTCAATTCCTGTATGGTGCGATTAAAGGTCCACACCGAAAATCGGAGGTAAGAAAGGGATCGAGATTTCAATTCCTGTATGGTGCGATTAAAGGCAAAAGTGCACCCGGAATATTTTTCGTCCAAAAAGATTTCAATTCCTGTATGGTGCGATTAAAGGTTCGTATCCCGACCTGCAAAACATCCCCTACGTTATTTCAATTCCTGTATGGTGCGATTAAAGGAAGTAGGCCAGCGCTTCTCCTTCACCGACAAGCATATTTCAATTCCTGTATGGTGCGATTAAAGGGCTGGCCCGGTGTGGTAAGCACATCCAGGTCCATCGATTTCAATTCCTGTATGGTGCGATTAAAGGAAATAAGCATGATTGCCGTCGTAATCCCGTAACCGTATTTCAATTCCTGTATGGTGCGATTAAAGGAGAACATTTGAAACTTTTAATTGAGGTATTGTAAATTTCAATTCCTGTATGGTGCGATTAAAGGCACCACTTGGCATAGGTTGTCTTGCTGCCCTTGCGTAATTTCAATTCCTGTATGGTGCGATTAAAGGTATTCCTGTTTGCTTAACCTTATGTTTGGCTATTATATTTCAATTCCTGTATGGTGCGATTAAAGGCAGCGGCCTAATCGGCCTATTTGCATACTTTCGTTTGATTTCAATTCCTGTATGGTGCGATTAAAGGGACTTTCAACGAAGGCTATAATGTTACGTGATTTCAATTTCAATTCCTGTATGGTGCGATTAAAGGACGACACGTCCGAATGGAACGGCCTTGACATAGAAATTTCAATTCCTGTATGGTGCGATTAAAGGTTAGTTCGCACCTACAACGGGTATCGATCCCGTTCCTATTTCAATTCCTGTATGGTGCGATTAAAGGGGCTATTGCCAGCGTTGGGCAATTCACTGTTTCGGATTTCAATTCCTGTATGGTGCGATTAAAGGATTAAACAGGCAGTGGACAGCGGCAAAAAAGTATATATTTCAATTCCTGTATGGTGCGATTAAAGGGCCCGCACCCGTAAACGGACACAGGCACGGCCAGCAATTTCAATTCCTGTATGGTGCGATTAAAGGAAGAGTTGATTTTTGAAAAAAGGCAGTTTTACTTGATTTCAATTCCTGTATGGTGCGATTAAAGGAGTCGGAACGGCATGTTGAGCCAATAACCATTTATTATTTCAATTCCTGTATGGTGCGATTAAAGGCCGATCCGATCGGGCCGACTGTTCAGGTTAACTATCATTTCAATTCCTGTATGGTGCGATTAAAGGTTTCATTCAATGAATTGAGTGACGATGCAAAACAGGATTTCAATTCCTGTATGGTGCGATTAAAGGCGGGATTTGGCGGGTAAAACGGGTTATGTAAATTATTTCAATTCCTGTATGGTGCGATTAAAGGATCGCGCGGGATAACCATACCCCTGTAGGGATCATATTTCAATTCCTGTATGGTGCGATTAAAGGGTCCGGCACCGCCTTTGTAATGCCTTGATTTTCAATATTTCAATTCCTGTATGGTGCGATTAAAGGCGGTTTTACACGTCCGCTAAATGGTGTACGCGCTATTTCAATTCCTGTATGGTGCGATTAAAGGTTGATGTCAGCCATCAGGGCGCACAACGCCAACACCGATTTCAATTCCTGTATGGTGCGATTAAAGGATCATCAACACGTAACTTCCCGTCTTGTAGATTTATTTCAATTCCTGTATGGTGCGATTAAAGGAAGACGGAAGATACAAGCCTATCAGCAAGAATTGTATTTCAATTCCTGTATGGTGCGATTAAAGGACGGCACCGTCAGTCCATAAAAAGTCTTCATCCGATATTTCAATTCCTGTATGGTGCGATTAAAGGTCTTAGCGGAGTGGCGGGAACGGAATCTTCAACCACATTTCAATTCCTGTATGGTGCGATTAAAGGGCCATCGGGTTTACACGGATCGTCCTCCGTGGTGTATTTCAATTCCTGTATGGTGCGATTAAAGGTCCATTTGTTCGGCCTTAGCTCTTGCATCCTCCAGCATTTCAATTCCTGTATGGTGCGATTAAAGGTTGAGTTATTGATCGACGAGGCCCCGCAGTCTGATATTTCAATTCCTGTATGGTGCGATTAAAGGACGTGTTGAACGGAGACAGGAATAATTATGAAGCATATTTCAATTCCTGTATGGTGCGATTAAAGGCGCCCCGCTACCGTCCTGTTAATGTCTATGTGGTGCATTTCAATTCCTGTATGGTGCGATTAAAGGTGCTCCATACCACACAAAAAAAGCCGTGCATCGGAATTTCAATTCCTGTATGGTGCGATTAAAGGCCGGGCATTCGTGGGGCATTACGTACTGCTGGAATATTTCAATTCCTGTATGGTGCGATTAAAGGCATGGTGAAAGGTGCTTATTCAAAGACTATTTCTGAAATTTCAATTCCTGTATGGTGCGATTAAAGGACTTCTACAGTAGTCATGTTGCAAACATAATGAAAATTTCAATTCCTGTATGGTGCGATTAAAGGTGGGTTGAATGTGCCTGCCGGGGTTGAGTAGTGTTATTTCAATTCCTGTATGGTGCGATTAAAGGTTAAGGGCGTTTTATGGTTTGCGAGATGTTTCTGTTATTTCAATTCCTGTATGGTGCGATTAAAGGATCTCCCTTCGGCCCTTGTTCTCCCGGCTCACCTTGATTTCAATTCCTGTATGGTGCGATTAAAGGCTCGTTACGCTTCACATCTACCTGCCTTGCATCCTTATTTCAATTCCTGTATGGTGCGATTAAAGGGCCCTTCGAAGTCTTCATTGAAGTACTCGAAAAAGATTTCAATTCCTGTATGGTGCGATTAAAGGCGCCCGTAGGCTTGCACGGGTCGTCCTCCGTTGTGTATTTCAATTCCTGTATGGTGCGATTAAAGGAGTTTTGGGTTACCACTTCCCGGGAGTTCCAATTCAATTTCAATTCCTGTATGGTGCGATTAAAGGCTCGTGCTGCATGGGGCCAACACGCAAGACTACCGATTTCAATTCCTGTATGGTGCGATTAAAGGCCGAATAGGTCTGTCATTGTGCGTCTCCTTTCTCAAATTTCAATTCCTGTATGGTGCGATTAAAGGGATATACTGGCTCAGACTTCGTTCCGAGGCAACTCAATTTCAATTCCTGTATGGTGCGATTAAAGGTTGTACAAAGGTGAGCGGTATTTCGCTAAGAGTACGATTTCAATTCCTGTATGGTGCGATTAAAGGTTCCGTACCATCAGCGACGTGGAGGTGAACCACCGTATTTCAATTCCTGTATGGTGCGATTAAAGGTCCTTTCCAATTCAGAACGTATGCCCTTGTATGTAATTTCAATTCCTGTATGGTGCGATTAAAGGAACGTTGTCCCTGTCTTGTTCAAAAGCACGTACTTCATTTCAATTCCTGTATGGTGCGATTAAAGGTCCTAGGCCCGTCCGGGGTGTCTACCCGATCTTTGATTTCAATTCCTGTATGGTGCGATTAAAGGACAATCTCCAGCGCTTCACGGTGATTCATAAGGATAATTTCAATTCCTGTATGGTGCGATTAAAGGAACCAGGCGAAGATACTGGATAAGCAATTGAGGCATTTCAATTCCTGTATGGTGCGATTAAAGGTCTGCACGTAACCGCGCCCGTAGTAGCTTCTTCCGTATTTCAATTCCTGTATGGTGCGATTAAAGGACCACAAGTCCAACCGTATTGCGAAGTGCGTTCCTGATTTCAATTCCTGTATGGTGCGATTAAAGGAATTAAAAATAGTTTGTATCTTTGTAGTGTAATCAAATTTCAATTCCTGTATGGTGCGATTAAAGGTAATTTGTTTACGCGATTTTCAAGTTCTTCCGGCCAATTTCAATTCCTGTATGGTGCGATTAAAGGAACTTTTGCGTTAAAGTCGTCAACTGATCCAAACAAATTTCAATTCCTGTATGGTGCGATTAAAGGCACTATGCGAGCAACAACATGCCGCTATCAAACTAATTTCAATTCCTGTATGGTGCGATTAAAGGAAAATTCATAGGAATGACGGAATCGAGCTTCATCATATTTCAATTCCTGTATGGTGCGATTAAAGGCCGGTTAAATGATGTCGATGACTAAAGACTATTACATTTCAATTCCTGTATGGTGCGATTAAAGGTCGAGGCTTGGGACGCGGCCGCTCGTCGGAACACGAATTTCAATTCCTGTATGGTGCGATTAAAGGTTCACTAACCGATACCGGACTGTCTGACCTACGACGATTTCAATTCCTGTATGGTGCGATTAAAGGCCGTAATAAACGGCGCACAAATATGTCGATTTAGGGTCGAATAATGAAATTTACATCAATAGAATTGACATAAATAGTAGTCGACCCCTAATAACCAGAAAATCCCAGAGCATCGACAACCTTGCTCACGGCAATCTACACAGCAATTTCTGCACCAACTAAGGCTCAAGATGTCAAAGAACCTTTTGCTTTCGTCTTCATCGACGACTTGTTAAAGAAAATTTCCCAGCTCATTTCGCTCTTTACCCACCACTTCTTTATCCAACCACTTTTCTTCCCGACTTTTGAATACAATGATGCTATCACATTCCATATCCATGATTTTCTTAGCCGAAGCAAGCAATTCCCTTAGTTTCACAGGTGTGATTTCACCCTCGAATACCGAGTTTTGTATCCAGTGCAGGTAACGCCTGCACAATTTCAGCATTTTTCCTACACGTTTCTCGCCTACGTCATATACCAAAATCACATACATTACCAACGTGCCTTAAAAGGTTTATATTCTTCCATCCCCAGAATATGCTTGCTCAACTTATAGCACTCCAGTTTAACCAAATGCTTATAGCTCACATGCCTCTTTAGTACCGGATGTTTAAAAGTTTCGTTTATGCGTTCTTCCCATATCTTTACAAATGTCTTCCGCCCTGCATCTTTCAATAAGCAACCGTTAAGTCGATGATCAAAATCTTTCGCTTGGATTTCCTTTTTATTCAATACGCGGAATATTAGCCGGTCAACCAGTACGGGTTTGAATATCTCGGCTAAATCCAGCGCCAAGGAGTAGCGCCTATAACCGGGTTCGTGTAGGAAACTAATTGTCGGATTGAGTTGTGTATGGTATAGCTGGCTTAAGCACAGTGTGTAGCACATCATATTGCCAAAAGAGATCAACGCATTGATTTCGTTCTGCGGGGGACGCTTGCTACGATTACCCATAGTGAAGTCCGCGCCGATAATGCCATCAAAAGCATCATAATATGCCTGTCTGACATTACCTTCTATGCCCATGAGTTCATCCACGGCTGTAGCTCCATCAACCAACATGGCATATTGTTCAATGGAAGCCAGGGCAGCCGTCAGGTCTTTATCCCTGTTGATATAATAACGCAGGTTCTTCGTCATGTTAAACGCTGCTCCGGAAACAAATTTCCGCGCCAGCACCAGTCGCTTTCGTTTATCAATATGCTGCTTCGTCTGCTCAATCTGCATCTTGCCAGCTAAGAGGTATTCTTTGGGCGTAAACGAGCCGGTGTAATGCTCATAATAATCGAAAAAGTGGACAGCAATCCCTGCCTTTCCCAAAAAGTTATACAAAGCACTGTTGGCATCGAGGCTGCCGAAACAAAACAAGTCCGAAACACCCTCAACGGGAATATACTTGGGCGCCCCTTCCCTACCTTGTTCATCCACCGGTGTGAATTTCAAGGTGTTGTCCTTGCGGCTCATGCGGCCAGGATTGAAGAGGTAGTAGGTTTTCTTCATGCGTATTTAGTACGTATCCTCATCTACATAACAAAAATCGTAATAACTGCAGCGGCGACATATCTTGGAATGGATAACGGGCGGACAAATATCCCCGTATATGATGCCTGAAATATCAGTTTCCCAATCTTTGATAGCTTCCACATCTTCTTCTCTCAGCTCTACCAATTCTCTCTGCCGCAGTTTGGGGTACTCAACGATGCCCGTAGCCCCATCCACACCATGCTGCCGCAACTTATATAAATAGTATTTCACCTGCGCGATATGCGCATTTTCCACACTGTCTGATTTCTTCACCTCATGCACCACCCTATTGCGGGCATCGTAGAAGTCTATCTTTACGCCGTCAACCTCGATTTCCGTGTATCGTTCGGCCCGTTCGGGATAGCTGGTATCACCGATCAGCTTGCCCTCGGCTACCACATCCGATGTGTGCTCCATACGGATGCCATTAGCAAATAGCCAAAGCTTACGATGGCAAACATGATAATAATTGACATACGTGGCGATGATATTCATCTTTCTTGTACAGTTTACCATGAAAATCGTAAGTCAGATTTACGATTTTCATGGTAAAAGTTCAAGCTAGATTTGACTTTCAAAATCAAACGCCAGCATTTTATCGATTAGCGATTGCTCGGCACGGTCAAGGGCATCGGCAGTCTCCCCTTTTGTTCGGATAAAGCCACCTGCCTGTAGGGTGATATAGGTTTCTACATTATTCAATGATTCGTCTATAATTGGTTGTGCTTTGCTTGAATCTTCTTCAGAAAGCTTTGCTCTTATACTGCCCGCAATTAGATTGGCATTATCGCTGATTGAAATAGCCAAGGTATCCATCAAACTGAACGTACGGGACTGATTGGACGTAATTTTCCAATTGACAATAGCCTTTGCCAACGCTTTTGCCCACATTTCCCTTGTGTCTTTCGGTGCTACCAAGCAATCGCCGAACACATTCTTTGATGCAATCCAACCTTCAGACTTCAGTTTCTCAATTGTCTCATCTGACATTTCTGGCTCGAATGAGTTCAAGCTGACGGCAAATAATCTCCTTAAGTCAATGGCGATATCGGAGACAAACAGACCCGATGCCCGGCTTTGATTAGGAATCCATTTTCTACTTAGGCTCCTATCTTTTCCTTCCAAAAAAGCGACGATTTCCTCCTCTGATAACCGATTACCTTTCTCGTCCCGAACAACGACGACATTGTTGGGTCTGTCGCTTCTATCAAAAGAAGCATTGTCACTATCAAGCCCTGCTAAGAGTGGATGTAACCCCCTCATAGCTGAAATTGAAAGCGGGCTTCTCCTTTTTAAAGTCCTATCTTTTCCTCCTTTGGCTGCTTTCATCCATCCGCCCAACAGTTGGTCGGGATAGGTGGGGTCACAGGTACCGTACACTTCGCCCTCTTTTAATTCCTTTTGTTTGGTGACATCAAACAAGAAAGTAGTAGGGCTTGGAGTGGTATTCAACACTTCAGATACTGTGTCTAAAATAGACCTTTTGACTTGTTGTCCGCTCGAAAACGGAATACGCCTATTGAACTGCGCATCATAATAGTATTTTTGTCCGTCAGATACGCAGAATACGGTATGCTCTGCCCTTTTCAAGGTTCTGATATAAATCGTATTACTCATAATTTTATTGGTTTTAAGATTTAAGATTGTTTTTCTACAAATGCGTAATCGAACTTCAAAAGCGTATTGAAATATCCGAACTCTTCATTGGTCATTAAATGAACCTCGTCCTTCAGCTTTTTTAAAGTCTCTAAATCAGCGCCTTCAATACCATCTATCATTTCTGTCAAAGCATCGATAAAGGCTTTTTTTGATTTAGCGCCCAGTAAATCATTTTTAATTAAATTCATTCTGTCAGTGCCTTTAGCACCTGCCCTATACCGCTGAATCAGCCTTGCCAACTCTATGGTATAATCTGTAATTTCTTCTTTGTTTTTTGATAACATAGCGATTAACCAGGTTTTATATGATTGATAAATTAAATTCTCTTCTTCTTTTTTGAATGAAAGGTTTTTGTCTTCGTCCATGTACTTTTTCAGGCTATCCGGTCGGAGAGCGTGCAGGCCAATATTTCCTAATTCACAAGCCCTCTTGATGTGCATGCCAAATATCGACTGGAAATCTTTGTTATTAAATGGTAAGTCAGTGCGAAACAATTGGCGGAAAATATCTTTGAGCGTTTTCCCTGCTTTGAGATAGATTGGAATAAAACCGATTGTTTTATTGGTTTGTCCGAAGCTGTAAATATAAGCATTTAGTGATTTTTCAGGATATGCGTTGGAAAGACTGAAAAACAGATTCGACCAGTTGACTGTGTTTACTTCCGCCAATGAAGTTTCAACTTTAAATATTTTTTCATCTTCTAAAGTCGCAAAGTCGAAACTCTCGTCATACCGTTTCCCTAATCGGAAAGTCAACCATTGTCCATTCCACGAATTAATTTGATTTCCCCTCAAATTACCCAAAACTGGGTCATTCAAGTATTTCCGATAGATGGTCCAGCCGTCGTATGTTGTAAGGGCTATTGCGGCATCGTTAATCAATAGGTTATAACCTCCTGCGACACCGATACCTAATCCGGAACCTATCCAGGAATAATAAACATCTTCTTGCTCTGTTTCAATAAAAACATTTGACACCAATCCGGATGTACTGGCAAATTCCTTGCTCTCAGATGCGGGATAACCGATGGCAAAACTGGCATCAGGAGCTTCTGTCCCCACTTTAGAAAAAAGGTTGTGTAGTTTTTCTTGTCTGTCTTCTGCAGATAGCTTTTCAGGCTTTTGGCCGGCTTTCATTTGCACAAAAGGAGAATTCGTTATCCATTGCATATACTTCGGATGGTTGAAGAATAGCTCGAAATATTCTTTCTCGAAAAATTCCTTTGCAGAATAATTTTTATTGTACTTTTCGTTATAAGCGCTTAGAAATGTTTTTCCTACTAATGTGGTAATCATAAAAATCGGTTTAGTACATTGAAATTTTCTTGTTTGATTTTGGCAGGTTCCAGTCCAAATTCACTGTCATAGGCAGTTTCCGGAATGATAAATGGCTTATTCCCTTTTTTACTTTGTTCCATTTTCGCAACAGACCAGTAAGCTGCCGGAATTTCCAAGTTCAGACGGGTTTCAAAATCGCCTTTTTCATACGCGTCTACGTCACCTTCGGTAATACAGCTTACGCTGTCTATTTCCAGTAATTCAAACAGTATTGCTTTACTTCGATGTGTTAGTCTTTGGATGGCAAACCTTCCTTCAGATTTAAATACGCTATGTTCTTCTATTTTTAGGAAATCAATTTTCGTAAACACCTGGTCGATCTTGTTCTGCAAATCCCTTTCTTTCAGAACCTGGCCATGGTCCAATACTTCAAATGATTTTTGCAATATACGCAGATCGTAAGGCCGAGCTTCTTTCTCTGTCTCTGGAGGAGCAATAACGTAGACCTCTTTCAGCTTTCCAATGGTATCTGGATTTCTCTTCCGATTGATTCTTCCAAAGCGTTGTATCAACGCATCTAGTGGAGCGGTTGCAGTAATCATAACGTCAAAACTAATGTCCAGACTTACTTCCACTATTTGGGTAGCGACGACAATGCAAGCCGCATTGCTTGTATTGAACTCATCTGTACGCTCTCCGTTTTCATCCAGTCCTAATAGCTGTTTTTCTTTAGCGTTCCTATCGCCACGTTTAAATCTGCTGTGCAGTAATAGCGATGGAATTTTGGGATAAATATCTTTGATATAAGTATAAATTTTTTGGGCGGTTTGAACAGTATTCATCACAATCAAAATTTTTTGATTGTTTTGCACTGCTTGGCGGATTATCTCTTTAGCATCATCAAAACTGTCGAGTTTGTAAACGATATGCCTGTCGAATTGATCCAGCTCTTTACCTTTTAAACGAACTTCCAATACATCCTCTCCCAAAAGTCCTTTTATTTTTTGATACAAAATTGTAGGCATTGTCGCCGTGCCAATATGAATACGGCAACCAATGACTTTTAGCACTTCAGTGATTTTTAAAACCAACGCTTGTGATATGCCTGAGTAGGTATGGGCCTCGTCTAAAATCACATCACATCCTTTAAGATCCAAGATCATGGCTTCATAGCCCTTCATTCCCAAAGCAACAATAGCAAGCTGATGCGGTGTAAGTATCTTCACTGCCGAGCCCATCAGGTTTTGCAAACTGGTTTCTTCCTCTTTTCTTCGTTTTACGATTACTGAAGTAGAATGTAGCACACGAATGTCAATATCCGGGTTATCCCTTTCTAAATCGTTACCGACTCGCTTAAACATCGCGTTAATGGAAGCTTGAAACGGCAATGTGTAAAACACCCTACCTCTGCACCTACGGAAGAGAAAATCTGTTTTTCCGGCTCCGGTAGAAGCTATTACCATGGTGTGCCTTTTTGTAGAACTGGCGTCTTTACATGACAACGGATATAGCGGATGCTGACGTTGATAAAAGTCGAGATTTGGCCTTTTGAAAATTCTCTTACTTTGAGCTATTGTCTGATCAATCAATGATGATGCAAAATGATCAGCCCCCATCAGCAATCCCCTCCATTCAGAATATCCTTTTGTTTTAGTCGCAACTTCACAGTATTCGATACAATACTGCAAATTAGCCAAAGCTTCCTTTTTTGGTATAGAAGCACAATTTATTCCAAGATCATTTAATAGCGCTATCGCTTCATTACTCCAGTTATCCCATTTGCCCAAATGAAAATCTATGTAGTCATAAGATTCTTCTAAATCCAGTAACCCTAATTCATTATTATCTTTCACAACCGACTTGTGATGGCCTACTACCATTTCTATTAAAGCATTTTGCTGTTCCTCTGGAAAGACTGAGAGGAAGAAGAGCGAAGCGATTTCATGTCTGAATATATCCCCTTGTTTACTCTCACCTTGGAGACGTTTTGTCTGAAAATATGTGTGAGCCTTGCCTATATCGTGTAAGATAGCACCGTTTTTTGCAATGTTCACATCCAATCCGAGATATCGAGCAAAAACAACCGCAGCTTCTATCACGTGTTCGGTGTGATCTTTCAACGTCGTCCATTCAGGCGCTGATTTGGCAAGCAAGACTTTTTTCATTTTAGGCCATTTTTACCGGGTTTCCTACTGTATAAAGCCAGCCAAACATCGGCTCCTTTGTAACCCGGTTATACCCCACATGAAAGGAGTTTTCAGTACGTTCAAAAATGAGTTCATACCCGTTGAACAACTCCCCTTCTTCAAATTCTACTTTGTCGATTTCTAAAATCTCTTCAGGCATTAACACATCCTCATTTCTACACAAACAGACATGTTGTTTAAAAGCAGCGTCAGCATCTTCCCTTTTGCCAAACGCCAGGCACAAAACCGGCTCTAGTAGTATACCTCTAACCAAAACGGCTGTCGGTCTTTCAAAGAGAAGTTCTTTTCCTCTTCTTGTCGAGTTCCAACCTCTTGTTTGAATCACTTCCTGTTGCTGACTCACTTGTGTATAAGATAACCGATGCCTCAAAATCTTTTTAATCCCCACTTCATTTAATAATTCGGGAAATATTTTTTTTTCAATGCCTTCGACGATACTCGGAGTAAGAAACTGCTGTGAAAAGGTTTCACTGTCTCTAACTGCCGTCCACGGCTTGATAAAACCAAAAGGGCCGGAATATTTCACAACATAGTATTTTTCCATCTTAAAACTATTTTAAAGCACCAAAGCCTATTCCCGTACTATGGCCCAAGCCTACCAGCCAAGCAAATGCGATTTGTTCCGGTGTTCCCGTAATCACAACCGGGGCAAGGGTCGTTTTATTTTTTACCCCTTTATAATCCACCAACTTGGTTTGTGGGAATGCGTAACTTTGATCTAACTTTACAGCTACACCGTTTGAATTTAGTCCCACATAAGACAATTTACCCTTTAAGTTCTCTGTAAGCAGCACATCAAAATCGGCATCGTTGAACGTGACATGCGTTACCTTGCCGTCATCGCGCCTCTTAATCAGGATAGGGCTGTTCATCACAAATCTCTCTTCATTAGTAAATTTAGGCACCTCTTTTACCTGCACATCCAAAACCCGGCTACCACAAAAAGTCTCAGGATCTTTCAGAATGCCCTTTAATACCGTTTTAATAAGCTGCTCATTGTAAGCACTGATAAAAAAGTAAGCGTTAGAGGCCAGATTAAGTCCTGATTTAAACGAATCGGTATTTTGCAGCCAAGAAAACGAATAAAGACTCCTTTTTCCATGTTCCTGGTTTTCCTCTCCAATCCATTTGTGAACAACACCCGTGAGGAGATGTTGATAATTAAAAGGTATTAATTCCTTGTTTTTCGATAGCGTTATATAAATCCTCATAGTCTATTCTTGTTTCTCATTTTAGTTGTCTGACGTGCAAAACATAATCGCCATCCGCTTTCTCCAGTATTCCGTAAATAGCGCTGGACAGCAGATACTGATAGGAAAAAGGGAGTTCTTTTTCTCCGCCGATATGCAACAAAGACAGGTTGAATCGCATTTATATAATAAGTTATTTGTTCGAGTTTATAACCTATAACAGAAGGCCTTGGAAATCGCAACGTCTACCCGGTCTAGGCTGCTGTTATTGGTCAATGCTAAAGTTAAGCGTTTTCGGTCAACAACGCACAACAATGTTGGCATTTTTTTTTCCGGAATCGAGATAGTATCTGGTGTTCTTCGCATTGACTTGCCTGGTAATCGTGTTGCAAATCTTATTCATGTGTGCTGCCATTTGCTTACGATGTCAAAAATACTCGGCGTAGTCATCCGTTCCATACGGGAAACCGTAAAGCCGCAATTACTTCAAAAAATTTCGGCCCATAGCCCCCGCTCCGCCTGCCGGGCCTGCCGCTGTAAGTCGGCAAATAAGTCTACATATTTGATATTTGGAGGGTAAGTAGCCATCACCGCGTAGCCTTGGGCGACCAGATGGGCGTTTAGAAATGTGCCGTCTTCGAGATAGACATAGGCCAATAGCCGTTGATACCGATCTTTTTCCTGCACGTCCAGTTCCAGCCGGACTCGTTTGTGCAGCGTCAATTTTGTCACATACGCCTTGGCCTCTTCGCCGAAGTGCCCTTTCTTCTTCCGGCCTGCGTTGCGCGTTTCGGGCGCATCTATCCCGATGAAGCGAACTTTAACCTCGTCCGCCCCGTCCCTCACCCAAAAGGTATCCCCGTCTATCACCTTGGTCACATAGACATACTTTTCTTTCGGCGCCGATATTTGTTTTTGGCCTGCCGGTTCAGCGATTTCAAACGCAGCGCAGACAACGAGGAGCAAGGCTACGAAGATGGGAGCTTTCTTAATCAAATAGGATTGAATTTGCTTAAAGCAATCGTGCATCGTGCCAAAATTAACGAAGATACGACATGGCACTAAATAATTTCAATATCCTTACAGTAAGCGATAAGCTGCGCGTTGTTGGAAAACCCCAACACTTCCTTCATCAGGCTAAGCCGTTTCTCCACGCTGCTTAGCCCGGAAGGCTTGATATGTTGTTTCTGCAGGTAATACGGGATATCCTTTTGCAGTACACCTTGCGAAAGCAGCTTGATGATGGTCACATCAAAAGTGGTAAACTCATAGGAATTTTCCCCTTGGATGGTTTGCTTCAAATCCGGCGATAGATAGGTGCTGTGCTGGTAAACGGCATGGATGGCTTGCTTGAGATTTTGGGCATCACGCCGCGCTTTACGGACATAGCCGTCAATCGAGAGCGACTTAAACAGATTGTCCACGATGGGTGCCCTGTTTTCTGCCGAGAAGACGATCACCTTCAGGTCTGGCTGTGCTTCCCGCGCTGCCCGGATAAGCGCTTTCCCGTCCACGAGCGTTTGCTTGCAATGGTCTTCTTCAAAATATAGGTCCGTAATGAGTAAGTCATAGGGCTCGCCGGCCTTCAACGCATTCCGTATCCAGGCAAACGCATCATCACAATAATAGACATACCTGGCGTCAGCTATGCCAAGTTCGTCCAATGTCTTTTGTACAGAAATATTCGCTATCTCGTGGTCTTCGGCAATCAATACTTTTTTGAACATCCGCTAACAGTTTAAAAGACGGGAAAAGAGAGGTGTATTTTTAATCCCTTTTCGACCTCGGTGTCAAAGGTAATGAGGCCGCGAAGATTTTTTATACGGTTTCCCGTATTGGTAAGGCCATTGCGATAAGTAAACGTTTTAGGCAGGCCGACACCGTTATCGCTGTAGTGGATATGGAGCTCATGGCCGATTCGTTCAAAACGCACGGCAACGTGGCTCGCCCAGCTGTGCTTCTTCATATTGACCATGAGTTCTTGCAGGATGTGCTCGATCTCATGCTTCACTGCCAACGATACGGTTTCCCATAGGTCGATGTCGTTTCCCACGATGACTACTTTCGTTTCGTCTGAAGCGAATGAGGTGAGCAGGCCCGCCAGCTTATCGTTGAAGTCCGGCGGATCGGCCGACGGCACATCGACCTCGGTATCGTAGGATATATCGCGCGACTTCTCATACATGACTTCCAGCCGGTCCAAGATTCCTTCCCTATCGATATCGGGTTTGTTTTCGATTTCGGTCATCACGCGATAAAGTCCGTTGGCCACCACATCGTGCACTTTTTTGGACGTTTTGAGCTGATGCGCTTTTATCCGGTTTTGGGCTTCGAGCTCCAGCCGCTGTTTTCGCTTCCGGTGCCAATACACACTGCCGGCTAACAACAGGATAGCGATGATGGCAATGACCGTAGTCAATATTCGCTGCCGGCTGATCTGGTAGGCGTTTTCGGCATTTTCTTTCTGTAGCCTTAAGTTGTCTGCTTTGTTTTTCTCCGCCTCGTACCGGATAACGGCAAATTGGTTTTTGGCAGCGTTGCGAGCTAGCTGGACACTGTCGCTAAGCCGTTGATACGTCGCAAAGTACAATTTGGTCGAATCAGACGGCCCCAACCTAATCATTCGTCGCAGGGCCAGAATTTGGTCGTCGGCACTTTCGATTTGCTTGGCCACCTCATACCTCTTACGGGCGTAATACCAGGCCGAATCCAGCCGCTTTTTTTGATAATAATCGGTAAGATGTGCATAGCTGGCGTTTAGGCCCCAAAGGTCATTTTCTTCCTTCCGGATACGGAGCGCACGTAAAAATTCCGGTATTGCGTTGTATGTGGGATCTTGAAGCCATTTCAGGATGGTCATATTTGAAAGGACCCGGGCATATTCTCGAGGGTCCTTACTGGTTTCTTCTACAACTTGCTGGTATATTTGGTAGGCTTCGCTGTAGTTTTCCATCTCTTTGTAGGTGACAGCTTTGTTATTAAGGTAAATACGGGTATCCAGCGAATCGTCCGAAAATTTAATTGCCAAGTCGTAGAAATCCAACGACCGCTTATAATCTTTTAGGTTACGTGAGGCTATTCCGAGGTTGTTGTAATTGGAACCTAGGTAATGGTGGTGTGCCCGGTTCCGCTGGTTTAAATATGCAACAGCTTGGAGCGAGGTCTCCTGACCGCCGAAATGATCACCTTGATTGGTCAAAATGATAGCCATCTGCGTGAGACAGTACGCCGCATTGAGGCTGTCATTGGCTTCCAGAAAAACGTCTTTAGCCAGGTTGAGATAGAAAAAAGCACTGTCTACCGGGCCGCTGTCCAAGTATGCAAATGCCTGATCGTAGTACGGATTGTCAATGGGCTGGGGCTCGTGAGTTTCCTCCCGCGAACACGAAAGAAAAATAATGAAGAACAACGATATGCTTAGGTGTTTCAATAGGATGTAAATTTTATTCGAAATTAGCAAAACTAAAAAACAGAATAAAATTTTATACAAATAAAAAAAGGCAGCCTTCGCTGCCTTCTACGATTGGATATGTATTTACGTACTTTGGGGCGGCCTGGGGGGCACCTGTCCGGTTTCTCCACCGTTTCCGTTACTTGAACCGCCACCGTCTCCACCACCGCCGTTCGTAGTCTGTATGGTGGGCTGGCCCTGACCGGAATTACTGCCTGAAGGACACACCAAACCCATTAGTATTGCAAAAATGTAATACAACATAATTCAAAAATTTTAACATGAAAAACTTGGTAGGTCCCCGCGACCCATTCGCGGGGGTTGCTACGTTGGTTTTCAGAAGGCCTTCTGAATTTGTTGGGAAGTGCGAGCGTCTATCGCGGGAGCTAATAACTGCTTCCCAAACCGGCTATAAGCCACCGCGATTTCTTCTCATTTTGAAACCTGTTTCGTACATTTACCTCCATTGTGAATCAATGCTTGAACTGATTTCTGAAGCAAAAATATGGAGCGCAAACACCTAACCATCAGCAAATTCTGATGATTCCGTTATTCAACATCTTATTCCTGATTTTCCGGATGGACGTCTTGAAATTCCGGTGTTGGGCGATGGTGTTTTTACTTATAAAAGAATACGGGATTCCGTTAAAAGATTACGGGATTCCGTAAATTCCGATTGGTCGGTTGAGCTAATTTTGTCGCAATGTCAGAAATTGATAAATTTAAGGAAGAGGTGATAAACACCTATCGGGAAAAGAAAGAAAAGCATGCCCTGCCCAGTGAACTGGAACGCCCTTCTCCGGCACAGCTCAGGAGGTATTGCCTGGTACTTTTACGTAGGGGCGACATAAAGCAAGATATTCCCACCCTATTAAAAATTTTTAACGCTGATAATAAGCATGCCGATCTGGAGACCGCTATTCGAAAGTTTGGAACGGATGGATTTAAACCACTAAAAAATTTTATAATCGGCAAGACTAGCAAGCCTCGTGAAAATATCGTGAAGCTGCTGGCGATATTAATCGACTTCCAGCCCCGCCCCTTTGATAAATGGCGGGAGGCACAACGTAGCGACTCAAAGGAAAAACAAAAGGAAGACCAAGAAGAAACAGCCGCGGATCCGCCCGCTGATCAGGCGGAAGAATGCCAGGCGGATATGGCCATAAAAGAGAACGAAGATGTGCCCAAGGGGCAAAAAAATGAGGTGTCGACTTCGGCATCGGAAAATGCGGGCAAGGAAGGCTCGGGTAAAGGACAGGCCAAATCCGGAGTTTGGTCGACAATCAAAAAACCGGCATTGTATGGAATGGTTGCATTTTTGGCGACAATCGGTGCGTACCGACTCGCCGACAGCTTTGATCGGGAATGTATGTATTGGCGCACCGACCGCTATGTACCGATCGCTTGCCATACAAAAATCGACGACGCGAAAATTATCCCCCTGAATAAGCAACTGGCCAAAAACTTCCGCAAAATCATGCAGCCAGATACATTGACCAAAGACGCCCTCGGAAAAGTTTGGTATGTCAAGGTTACGGTGGACAGCATCGAGTTTTATACAGCTCCCGGCTTTTATCCATTGGATACCAATAAAAGGCTAAAGCCGGTAACGCTGTACATACTCGATAAATACGTATTTAATAGGTAAAGAAAGCAATAAATAAGGTTACATCTTCCGGACTCGGATTCCAGAAGAAAGTAAAACTGGGGGATTAAAAAACCAAACACACCGGCGATCCCACAGCGATGCGGTGCCCGGTATCTTGCAGTAACCCCGTAGCTGCATCCCTGCTGAAGACCACCACCTCATCGGTATTCTGGTTGGCCACCAGGAGGTACTTGCCGTCCGGCGAGATGTTGAAATTGCGGGGACCACGGCCCAGCACGGACTGATTGCCGACCTTGGTGAGCGTGCCGTCCGTTGCGTTCACCCGGTAGATGGCCAAGGTGTTGGCATCGCCCCGGTTTGATGCGTACAGGAACCGGCCGTCGGGCGACAACTTAATGTCTGCCGCACCGTTTTTGCCGGTGAAGCCCGCTTCGTTTATCTCCACTTCTTGGATGGCTTCCAACCGGCCGTTTTGCTGCCGGTAGACCAGCACGTTGGCAATCATTTCCTCAATGAGGTAGACAAATTTTCCGTCGGCGGATTGGGTCAAATGCCTGGGACCACCGCCCGGTGAGCTCTTGGCAACGGGTTGCGCCGCAGGGATAAGCGGCCCGTCTGCGCTGGCGGGCCGGAAGTCGTAAATGTGTACATTATCTGTTCCCAAGTCCTGCACATAGATGCGTCTTTCATCGGGCGTAAAAAAAGCGGAATGCACATGCGGGGCTTGCTGCCTGCTTTGGTCGGGGCCACTGCCGGTATGCTGGATAAGCTGGCTGATTGCGCCAAGGCTTCCGTCGGGCTCGATGGGGAATACACTGATGCTGCCCCCACCGTAATTGGATACAACAACGTGCGTACCTCCCCGGTCGACGGCGACATGGCACGGTGCATCTCCTTGTGTAAGCTGCTGGTTCAACAGGCTCAGCCTCCCTGTAGCCTCGTCATATGCATAGGCGCTGACCGCCCCTTCGCCGTCTCCATTTTCATTGGCCGCATAGATATATTTCCTATCGGCACTGATAGCGAGAAATGACGGATTGTTGGCGGCCGCCGTACTTCTCAGCGTAGCGCTACCGGTGGCGGGATCAAAGGCGTAGACGTAGATGCCTTTGCTCTTTCCATTGTTTGTGTACGTGCCGATGAATAAATCAATCGGTTGGTGCTGGGCAAAAATCATGGCGGGCAATATGATTAACAATGTGGCTAATGTCTTCATCAAAACAACTTAGTTTATAATAATGTTCAATAATAAATAAAATTAAGGAGATTGCCTAACCTCCTTGTGCTGCGGATTTGACCACACCTTGCTTGGCCTGGGCTACCCGCCGCTCGCCCCGCTCCCTCCTACCGTCATGGCTGCCAGCGCGGCGGTGTTTTTGATAAACGCTCTTCTGTTGGCTTTCATGTTTTGTAAGTTTATTACTATCGTTTTTACTCAAGCGCAAATGCGATATATGATCCGCCTGGCTTGAGCCCATACTTGGTGCCTCCTGCCGCTACGACGACGTATTGCTTTCCATTGACGGAATAGGTCGCCGGCGTGGCGAACGCCCCGGCGGGAAGCTGATACGTCCACAGGATCGCACCGGTTTTCTTGTCAAACGCCCTGAACAGCTCGTCTTGCGTGGCACCGATGAACAGCAGCCCGCCGGCCGTCACGATAGGTCCACCATGGTTTTCGGTACCTGTGGGGGGTATACCTTTTGCTGTGAGCGCAGGAAATTCGCCGAGAGGAACCTTCCAGAGGTATTCGCCCGTATTCAGGTCGACCGCATTCAAGGTGCCCCAGGGCGGCTTCACCCCGGGATACCCTGCTGGGGTACGGAACTGCACCTGCCCATTGTTTACCCACGGCGCGACATAAGGAAACCGGCTTGTGGTGTCTTCTTCAACGCCGGCTGCTGAACGGTTGTGCATATCTTCCGGTTCGTCAGTTTTGAGCAGGAAGTTGATGATGGCTTCCCTGCGGAACTCATCCATGTGCTGGAACGAAGGCATCATCCCCTTGCCCGACTGGATGACGGCGGCGATATCCTTGCGCTGCAAGCGCTTTCCGACATCCACCAGCGACGGGTTGTTGCTGCCGCCGCCTTGGAGATCCGCACCGTGGCAGACCGCGCAATGGGTCGCGTACAGTGCTTCACCTCGCGACAATTGTGCGTTACGGCGTTCTTTCATACTGGTTTCGAGATCCAGCATCCGGAGATCCCACGGCATCTCGTTGGAATTGACGTAAAAAATGCCGTCCGGATCGGCTGCCGTACCACCCCATTCGGCACCTCCACCGATGTGGAAGACCAATGTGCCTTCTACGCTTGGGGGAATAAACTTGTTGCCCGAGCGCGTTTGCAGGAACCTTTTTTTCACGAATTCGTACGATTCGGGGTCGAGGTCGTTGATATCTGCTTCAGTAAAGTACTGGCGGGCGAATGGTTCAGGCTTCAGCGGATAGGGCTGCGTGGGCCAGGGCGCTTCGCCCGGCACGGCGCCTTCCACCGGTACGGGGCGCTCCTCTACGGGAAAAAGCGGCTCTCCGGTATCGCGGTCGAGCACATAAATGAGCCCGTCTTTGGTGGCTTGTGCTACAGCGTCGATCATCCTGCCTCCGTGCCGCACCTGGATGAGGTTGGGCGGATTGGGGATATCGCGATCCCACAGGTCATGGTGGATGGTTTGGAAATGCCACTTGCGCTTGCCGGTGAGCGCATCCAGGGCGAGGATGCAGTTGCCGAATAGGTTTTGGCCATGCCTGCCACCGCCGTAAAAGTCGGTGGACGGCGAGCCGGTGCCCAGGTAGACAACGCCCCGCTTGGTATCCAGCGTCATTCCGGCCCAGTTATTGGCGCCGCCCATATAGTTGTAGGCCTCGGGCGGCCAGGTGTCGTATCCAAATTCGCCGGGGCGGGGAATGGTATGGAATAGCCATTCGAGTTTGCCCGTCCGCGTGTTGAAGCCGCGGATATGGCCGGGTGCGGCGTCACCGAACTCCGAGACCCGCGTACCCATAATCAGCACGTCCCTGTACACCGCGCCGGGCGTGGTGGCGATTACCATCAGCTTACTGACGTCATGATCCAGCCCATCGCCCAATCCGGCATACAGGCTTACGATACCGCCCTCGCCAAAATCTGCTTTCAGCTCGCCCGTTTTGGCGTTCAACGCAAAGAGGCTGGAACCGGCGGTAAAGAAAATACGCTCATCGCCGTTTTCACGCCAATATACCACGCCCCGGTTCTGGTGATACCGGGGTTCGATGTACTCGAATGGATCGAACCGCCACACTTCCTTGCCGGTTGCGGCATCCAAAGCAAATACCTTTAACTTCGGTGATGTTGCATACAGCACGCCATCCACGATAATGGGCTGGCATTGGATCTCATAACCGCGTTCATTGGGATCGCTGTTTTCGCCGGTGTGGTATTGCCATGCCACCTTCAGCTGGCTCACGTTGGCTACGTTAATCTGATCCAACGGTGAATACCGGTTCCCCGCATTATTACCACCATAAACCGGCCAGTCGTCTCCCGTATGGTCATTACGCTCGTCATGCGAAGACGAACAGCCAAGGGCTATTGCGGCCGCAACAACCAGTGCCCTGCTACGGAATGAACGCTTCATCACGGTGCCGATAAGGGTAGTACCGGGCTGGTTTTCCGCTGCCGGGGCGATTTCACCACGATGATCGTCAGGATGGCGGAAGACAACAGCGCGAAGGCCATCAACAGGTACGAAGCACCGAACCCTCCGGTGGCACCATTGAGGTAGCCGACGATATATGCGCCTACGAACGAACCGAGCGCTCCCATGCTGTTGATAAGGCCCAGGGCACCCCCCGCTACATTCTTGGGCAGGATCTCGGTGATGACCGCGAAAAACGGCCCATACGGTGCATACATGGCGCCGCCGGCCAATACCAGCAGGATAAATGACAGCCAGAAATTGCTGGAGCCCACCAGATACGACCCATACAGTGCGAGTGCCCCCAGCAGCAGGAAGGGCCAGATGAAGATCTTCCGGTTGAGCGTTTTGTCTGAAAGATAGGAGGCGCCGAGCATGGCGATGATCGCCAGCAGGTACGGTACGGCGGCCAGCCATCCGGTGGTCACGATATCCATATTGGGTGCTGCGTTGATGATGGATGGCAGCCACATCACAAAACCGTACAGGCCGAGGCTCCACAAGAGGTATTGCAGGCACAACAGGATGACGGCCCGTGAGCGGAAGGCCTGCGCATAGTTTTTCACCGGCTTGATTTCCCGCTGTTCCTCCTCCAGCGTGGCCTCCAAGGCTGATTTCTCCGGCACGCTCAGCCAGCTTGCTTCCTTGGGCCGTTCATCCACCATCCGCCACCACACGAAGGCCCATAGGATGGCCGGCGCACCCTGGATGATAAACATCCAACGCCAGCCCAGGGCATCGATGAGGTATCCCGAAAGCACGGACATCCAGAGCACCGTGGCCGGATTGCCTAATATCAAAAACGTGTTGGCCCGCGAGCGCTCTGCTTTGGTAAACCATTGGCTGAGCAGGATGAGCATGGCCGGCATCACCGCGCTTTCCACGACGCCCAGCATGAACCGGATGACGACGAGCCACCCGGCATTGCTCACCATACCGGTGGCCGTGGCAAATGCACCCCATAGAATCAGCGACCAGAATATTAGCCGCTTGGCACTTTTATGCGCAGCGTAGTGGGCACCGGGAATCTGGAAAAAGAAATACCCCAGAAAGAAAAGCGATCCCAATAGCGACGACATGCCGGGCGTGATACCCAAGTCTTCGGCCATGCCGCCCGCGGCGGCAAAGCCGAAGTTGGCCCGATCGAGGTAAGCGAGGCTATACGTGATGAAAACAACGGGAATAATGCGGTACCACCGCGACCTTGCTAATTGTCTTTCCATAATTGCTCCCTGTTATATCCTTACGGCTTGGCGGGCAAGCAATTGCCAGCCCTCGCTGCTTTTCTGCCACACCTGCAGCACATGCAGGGTGACGGTACCGGGTTCTTTTCCTTCGTCATGCGTGTGGGCAAAAAAACGGTGCCGCACAATCGCCGTATTGCCGGAAAGGTCTACCGTCTGGTCAGACAACTCCAGGCTCAGAAATTTGTTTTTGCCGGATACAATGGCAGCCACGCAGGCGTCGCGGTCTTCAACCAGCCCGCTGGAATGCCCGTAGGTGAGCTTCGGCGACGTCAGTTTGTAGAAAACCGATTCATCCGGCTCGACCATTGTCTGCCGGAATAATTCGACAGCGGCTTCTACTTCAGCCACTGCCGTTGATTCATTTTCGCTTTCATTGCATCCAGTCATCATCATTATACTTATA
Organism: Parapedobacter sp. ISTM3; assembly: GCF_016533505.1. Classification (NCBI taxonomy): domain Bacteria; kingdom Pseudomonadati; phylum Bacteroidota; class Sphingobacteriia; order Sphingobacteriales; family Sphingobacteriaceae; genus Parapedobacter; species Parapedobacter sp. ISTM3. The sequence continues at coordinate 37,578 of NZ_JAENGN010000008.1, forward strand.
GTAAGCAAGAATAGATTACGCATCTGATATCCTAATTTTTTGTGTGATTAACTCCATGTACGGTCGTGTGAGCGCCTGTCGTCCCATTGCGGGGTGGGCTCGAAATAGCTCTTGTCTTTGTCAATCAGGTATTTCTTCACCACCTCGTCATTCAGTTCGATACCCAGTCCCGGCGCGGTAAGTGGCACATTGGCGTATCCTTTTTCGATAAGCTTGCGTCCATCGGTGGTCACGACCAGATCTTCCCACCAGGGCAGGTCTACCGAATGGTGCTCCAGGGCAAGGAAGTTTTCGGTGGCTGCAGCGCAATGTACGTTGGCCATGAAGGATACGGGCGTGCCTGCCTGGTGCATGGCCATGGCAATGCCAAATTCCTCGGCGTAATCGCCGATACGCTTGGTTTCAAGCAATCCGCCGGATGAGGCTAAGTCTGGATGGATGATATCTACCGCCCGCTCATGGATAAGCGGTTTGAAATCTTTCAGCAGGTAAATATCTTCGCCGGTGATGGTAGGCGTTTCGAGTGCTTCGGTGATGGTTTTCCACTGCTCGGTATATTGCCAGGGCACCATGTCTTCGAGCCATGCCAGCCGGTATTTTTCCAATGCCCTGCCCAGGCGTATGCCGTTATTCAGGTCGAAATGGCCGTAATGGTCGGTCGAAATCGGAATCTCATACCCCGTCAGGCTCCGGATGTTGGCGACAACCTGCTCGAGGTGATCCAGCCCCTTATCGGTGATCTGTATTTGGGTAAACGGGTGCATCCGGTTGGCGTAAGACATGTAGCCGTAGTTGCCCCACTGGGCCAGGCGTCCTTGTTCGTTTTTCCAAAACTCGGCATTCACCACCGCGTCAGGCACGTCAAGCACCTCGCCGATGGATACGTCCATCTTCAGCCAGGTATACCCCTGTTCGTTCACCCGGTATTCGATTCGTTTCTTCTGCTCTTCGGGCGAGCCGCCTTCCGGCGTGTCGGCATAGAGCCTGACCTTATCGCGGTACAAGCCCCCGAGCAGTTGCCAGGCGGGCACACCGTACGCTTTGCCACAGATATCCCACAGGGCCATTTCTACGGCGCATACGCCACCGGCCTGACGGGCCGGGCCGCCGAACTGCCGAATCATCTTGAATATTTTCTCGACATTGCAGGGGTTTTCACCGATGATGCGGCTTTTCAGGAAGAGGGCATAGCGCTCATCGGCTCCATCGCGTACTTCCCCCAGACCGTAGATCCCTTGGTTGGTATCAATGCGGATGATGGCTGTGCGCCCCAGGACGCGGGTCACGCAATAGCGCATGTCCGTAATCCGGAGGTCCGACGGGGCAGACCGCCGGTTGACCTTCGAAGTGGTGTGCGCTAAGGTGTCTTCGATAGACATATTCATGAAACCGCCTAAGGCTAAACCGCCAAATGCCGCCTTTTTCAAAAATTCACGGCGCGCGGAGGTCGTGGCCGGATTGGCCAGCTCGGCCTGCATCGCGGCACGCTGTTGTTGTTCTGCTTTTCGGGTTTGTGCTTTCAGTTGTTGTATGATGGTTTTCATTGCTGTCAAGTAATCTGTTTAATAATGAGGTTCGTTACCAATTGCGTTGTTTCATGTAATTGTCCAGTTCTTCCCGGCTCATGGGCAGGTCTTTTTTCTCCCGCAGCCAGCCCAGGAAATCTTCACGGATGGGGGCTGTCCACCGGCTGTCGACGTCACCGGCGGTATACTTCTTTTCCTTGATGCGCTGCTTGCCGAACTCATCGCGCAGCATGATGAACTCAGCGTTCAGGACAATCTCATGAAGCAAATGCGCGGGGATAAAAACGGTGCCATATTGGTTGGCAAGCACCGCATCTCCGGGCATGACCGTTGCCCGGCCGATGCGGATGGGGGTATTGATGGATGTGAGCATCATCTGCTGAATAAACGAGGGGTCATACCCCTTGACCCAGCCGTTGAAGCCTTCGACCTCACGGATCCCCTTCAAATCGCGCACGCTCCCGTAGAATATCACGCCACGCTTGGAGTTGGTATAGATGGCGTTGGCCAGGATATCGCCAATGAGGGTGCCGTCTACAATTTTTCCATAACCATCGGCTACATAAATATCGCCGTCTTGCAGCACATCGATAGGCCACGAATTGGTACCGCCGGCGCTGTTCCGGCCTTCCTTGATGCCGATAGCCCGGAGGGTACTGTCTACATCGGGCCGCGATGGCATGTATTGGGCCGTCACCGCCCTTCCGGTCATGACTTCATCGGGGTTGACGATCATCCAGTCGGCCTCGAACTGGTTGTGGTAGCCTTTGGCACGCAGCCCGCCCCATGCTTCTTCGATGGATACTTTTTTGAGTCGCTCCAACAGTTCGTCGGGTACTTTGGGGCGGCCGTCGGGAAACCGGTCGCCCTTCCACAATGGGGTGAGGCCGATGATTGTTTCGCGGGATGGCGCTACCTCCTGGCCGGCAACTCGGACAGCCGAAAAGAGAAACAGCAGATAAAGGATAGTCGTTTTCATTAGCAAAAAATTAGTGGTTTTATTATCTGTTCGTTTGTGGCATCAACAACGTACACTCACCGGTCCCAAAATACCGGCACGCCCAGGTTGTCGCCCCCCATGCGGTTGGCGGCCTCGCTCACGTTAGCGCTGTTGACCGACACCTCACGCAGGGGATAGACCAGCCGGCGGATAAACCCACCGCCGGCAACGACCGACGGATCCTGCGAGGGAAAGTTTATCGGCGACAACTGCGGATAACCGCTCCGGCGGAAATTTGCCCAGCCCTCCGACCAGTTGCGGAAGGAACTTACCCAGTATTGCTCATTGATCTGCTGCAGGGCATTCGCCTCATCAAATGCCACTCCGGCACTGCTCAGGTAGGCGGTCTTTTCCGCAGCGGAGATATCGGGCATGCTCCCGTAGAGGTTGGCCTGCTCCATGTGCGCAATGATGGCACGCTCGTAATATTCCGCGGCAGTACCGGCGGTAATGAACCCCCGATACCGTGCTTCGGCCAGCAGCAGCTGGGTCTGCGAATAGCTGACCAGGTATTCGGGGGCATCGATGCGCATCACCGTCGCCCGGTTGAACTGGGAGTAGCGGAAGGCTGAGCCTATCTTGCCAGGGAAGCCGGGTGCATCTTCGATGGAACTTTCGTCATAGCCATAGGGCATCCCCTGCTGGTCGTCCGGATCGGTATTGGCATGGCCTGCCGTGGCCAGCGGATTGGAAGGATTCTCATATAAAACCGCGATGTACCGTAGCCGCGGATCGTTGTGGGCCTTCAGGAAATCGACGAACGCTTCGCCGATGTAATAGTTTGCACGCTCGCCACCGAGTAATGCATTCGATGTGGCATTGGTGTAGGTGGCGTTGAACTGGATGAGCGCATTGTCGTCATTGGAGAGCATTACCCCGCCACGGGCGGGATCGACCGCCTGCGCGACCAACGACCGTGCCCTGCTCTCGTCTATCTTGGTGTAGCGCATGCCGGTACGCAGCAGCAGGGCATTGCCCAGGCGCTTCCATTTGGCAATATCGCCGCCGTAGAAAAGATCGCCGGTACCGATGGAGCCTTTGCTGGCATCCAATGCATCGGTCGCCTGGACATACTCCTGGATGATGGATTCGTATATGGCCTCAGACGGGTCATACTTGGGCAGGAAATTGCCGCTTAAGTACCCCTGGCCGGCTTCGCTGTATGGCACATCACCATATGTGTCGACCAATAGCTGGAAGCAGTAGGCTTTCCATATCCGCGCCATGTTATGGAGGTTGCTGGCGTCGGGGTCATCCTGCGTCTTGTTGATGACCTCAATGAGGTACCGGATGGATTCGGTAAACAACGAATTAAACGCGGCATTGGCATGCTGGTCATTGATGATATTGCGGTTGCCGGCGGCGAGCTGGCCACCGTACGGGGTATTGATTTGCTGGACAATCTCCCCCTGGTAATGGTACGACGGAATGGCCGAAAGCCGCTGGGCGTTCGAAAACAAATACACCGGATTCAGATCATTGGCCAGCGATGGGTTGATGTTTATGGTCTCAAAGTTTTTGTCACAACTACTCATTGCAAACACCAGTAGCATCATTGTGGCGATTAATAGATTTCGTTTCATGTCTGGTTTGCTGCTAAAAATTAACATTTAAGTTCAAGCCATATGTCCGGGTCGTTGGCAGGGCGTGTGTTTCGAGGCCCGATCGGAGGTCCGATGCGGAATACTGCACTTCGGGATCGAGGTTGTCGATGGATTTCCGGATGATGAATGGATTATTGACAAAGAGGTTGGCATTGACTCCCTTGACAAACGTCCGCCCGAAGAATCTCGAAAAGTCGTATCCCACCGAGAGTGTCCGGCACCGGATGAAACCAGCATCATACACAAATGGGGTGGCCACGTTCGCCGAACGGTACTGGCTGTAAAACAGCTCGGCCTCCACTGGCGTGCTGTTTGGCGTACCATCGGTGTTGACGCCCGGGAAGACCACGCCGCTTTCCCTGCCTACAAGGCTGTTTTTGTGCAGGCCGTGTCTTGTCCAGTTGAAGTTGGAGTTGGAAATCATCTTATGTCCCGCCTTGAAATCGATCTGGGCAAAAAACTTGATGCCCTTGTAGGTCACCGTATTGAGCCACCCCCCGGTATGGGGCGGTATGGCACTCCCATAAGTGACCAAACTGCCCGGAAGGAACAAGCCGTTGGACGTGATGATCTGCCCTTGTTCGTTGCGCAGGTAATCTACCCCCCGAAGCGATGCCATCGGCTGCCCCACTTCGTGTGATACGATGCCGATGTATTCGCCGGTACCCACGTCAAATCGCTGCTGATTGTCGGCCAACTGCAGCACCTTGCTCTGGTTCAGTGCGTAGTTAAAGGCGGTTTCCCATTGGAAATGTTCATTGCGTACCGGGACGATGTTCAACAGCACTTCGACCCCGCGGTTGCGCAGCCTGCCCACATTGACGAGCGTCTGGCTGTAGCCGGAGGCGTTGGAAATATCGACATTGAGTATTTCGTCTTCCGTCAACTTGTTGTACACCGCTGCATCCACCGACAGCCGGTTGTCAAACAGCTTGAAATCAATCCCTATTTCCGTCTCCTTGACCGTCAGTGGCCTCAGGTTGGCATTCGGGCTGATGGAGGACGTGATGATACCCAGCGGCACACCGTTGAATTGGTTGTTTTCAATATTGTAGTACAGCGTGTTGGTATATGGATCGGTGTCGCCCCCCACTTCGGCGTACGAAGCCCGCAGCTTGCCAAACCCGAACCACTCCGGCAGGGATTGGAAAAGCTGGCTGAACACAAAGCTTGTACTCACCGACGGATAGAACGCACTGTTGGACTGCGGATTCAGCGTGGAGAACCAGTCGTTCCTGCCGGTCAGGTTCAAGTACAGGTATTCGCCAAAGGAGAAGTCGATTGTACCGAACACCGAATTGACACGTTTGTGCCAAAACGCATAGTTGGGGTTTTTGATCTGGCCATTGTCCACGGTATACAGGTCGCGGATAAAGAAATTCGTCACCGACGTACCCATGCGTTCGGACTTCTGATCCATGGAGTTGGCACCGAAGGTGGCATCTACGCCCCAAACGCCAAAGGTGTGGTTGAGCCCGAGCAGGAAATCGACGTTGCGTTCGCGGAATGTCCCCGTATTTTGGAAATAATTGCCATTGAATCCGCTGGGCGCCACGGGCAGCATAGCCGTGCCGGTAGGCCTGTTGGCATGCCGCACATTGGTGAAGAAATCCTGGCCCACGCGCCCCTGTACCCACAACCAGGGCGCGATATCATACCGCAGGGTAACATTGCCGAACAGGCGATCGCGTTTCTGGGTTTCAAACCGCTCGTTGATTGTCCAGTACGGATTGGTCCTGTCGGTAAAGCGGGCCGGATTGATTTCGTTGCCCGTCACGGGATCTTTATAAGCGTTTTCCAGCCAGCGGATGTCTACGCTGTTGGCCATGGTGTATACCGTTTGATTAACGTTATAAGCCTGTTGGTTCAGCGCTGGGGGATTGTCATTAAACTCATTCGAATAGTTGGCATTGACCTGCACAGAGAGCCCTTCGGTGAGCATGTAATTGAGGCCCATGTTGAGGATTTTCTTATCAAAATCCGAATTGGGCACGATGCTGTTGGCATCGGTATTGGCAAACGATACCCGGAAGTTTCCTTTTTCGTTGGCACCTGATACGGCCAACATATGGGTAAACGTGTTGCCCACGCGGTAGAAGTTTTTCACGCGGTCTTCGTTGGGCAGGTAAGGGCGCTCCACGCCGTCGTGCTGCATAATGGGCTGGCCGTCAAACCGGGGGCCGAAGCTCCAGACGCCCGTGCGCCGCACATCGGCCAGCGTCTCGTTGCGGATGCCGTACTCACCCTGCCCATATTCATATTGAAAATCTGTATAATCCAGGGGCTGGTCGCCCTGGTAGCTCAGCCCATAGCTGATGCCAATGCCCCGGTCTTGCTTGCTCCCCGATTTGGTTGTGATGATGATGGCGCCGTCCTTTGCGCGGAACCCATACAGCGCCGCTGCGGCGGCCCCCTTCAATACGGTCAGGGACTCGATATCGTCAGGGTTGATGCTCTGGAGGCCATCCCCCAGGTCCGTATTGATCTCGCCCGTATTGCCCTGCCCCGAGGCATTTGCCCCACCCTGGGGGGCGTTGTTGATGGGAATCCCGTTGACGACAATCAGGGGCGAATTGTTGCCGCCGAAGGATGACTGTCCGCGCAGCCTGATTTTGGAAGACCCGCCGGGCCCGCTGGGGATGCCCGAGACGTTCAGTCCGGCAACCTTACCCACCAGGCTATTGCCCACGTTGGTGGTGCGGCTCTCGGTCAGCTGATCCGTATCCACGGCGGACGCCGAATAGCCCAGCTTCCGGTTTTCGCGCCGTATACCCAGGGCGGTTACAATCACCTCCCCCAGTTCTTTGGTATCTTCCTGCAACTCGGCGTTGACCGTACTACGCGAGTTGACAGGGATTTCCAGGGGCAGATATCCGACATAAGAAAATACCAGCACGGCGTTGGGCGGTGCTTCAATGACGAACTTGCCCGCATCGTCCGTTGTACCGCCCGTGGATGATCCTTTTACAGACACACTGACGCCGCTCAGCGGCTGCCCACCTGCGCTGGTGACAGTACCGCTGACGGTGATGTCTTGCTGCACCACTTTTTTCCTGACGACAATCAAGTTGTTGTCAAGCGCCTTATACTCCAAACTGGTGTTGGCAAGCAGCATTTCCAGCACCTTCAGCACGGGCGTGTTCCGTACTTTGATGCTCACGAGTTTGTCCAATGCGCCGTTATCTTCGCTGTACATCAACCGGATTTTCCCCTTTTGTTCCAAGATTGGGAACACGGTCTTCAATCTGGCATCCTGTACGACCAAATCGATCTTCTCGCCCTGGGAGTAGGTTCTGGCGGTTACGTTCAACGTCAAAATCAGCGTTAAAATGACCGTGTAGTTCAAGAGAAAGAAAATTGGTTTTAATTGGACAAAGAAATGATGATAAAGAACTCTTTTGCTTAGTTCCTTTTTTTTCATAATTTTGGCTTTTATCGTTAAAAAATCTGACCCGAGCAGTGGCTGCTGCTCACTAAAGGTTTTGGATGAGAAGTGTTGGCGCACTTCTCATTTTTTTTTATAGATCGTCACGTCATAGTTTTCAGTTTAATATGTTCAACCTAAATGAAAGTCACCGATGGTTTATACTGATCGTTCCTAATAATAGACAATATTTTACGCCAGATTCCCTAATGGAAAAGATCATTTTGACCCGGGCAGCGGCTGCTGCTCACTAAAGGTTTTGGATGAAGAAGTGTTGGCGCACTTCTCATTTTTTTTAATAGATCGTCACGTCATGGTTTTCGATTTTATAGTTAAACGAATGAATAAATTGCAAGGCTTCCAATAATTGGTGAATATCGTCTTCCTCGGTAATGGTGGACGTATACCGGTAAGCCATGACCTTTGGATTGGTTACCCTGATGTTGACATTGTACCACCTTTCTATTTTGGGTATCAGCTCTTTCAGCGTTTCGTTTCGGAATACCAGCTTGTCATCCACCCAGGAAGTTTCCTGGATGTACTCCTCATTGGCTACCTGTACCTTGGAGAGGCTCCCGATGGTCAACGTAAGCGCATTTGTTTTGCCATCCCCTTCGTCCGGGGCCGCGGCAGGATGATTGGTGATGGCGACTTTTTCATTCGGCTTCATCAGGATTTTTTCATTTGGCCGGTCATTGACGGACAGCTCGATCGACCCCCTGATGAGTGTGGTTTCTGTCTTGCTATCATCCGGATAAGCCTGTACGTTGAACGCTGTGCCCAACACCCGTATGGAGATTTTGTCCGTAGCGATGGTAAATGGCCGCTTGCTGTCTTCCGTCACATCAAAAAACGCTTCCCCTTGCAGCTCCACGGCCCTCGTGGCATGAGTTTTCATCTTACTATCGTACCACAGCCTGCTGTCTGCATTGAGCCACACCTTCGTGCCATCCGGTAAAACAAACTGCTTACGCACACCTTTTTCGGCGACGATTTCAACCATATCGGGCTGCACCGCCGTACGGGGGAAAATCAGCCACAGCGCCGTCAGGCACACGGCCAGCGTCAATGCATAAACGGCCAGCCGTTTTTTTCCCGGACGCCCCCACAGCTTTTGCGTAGGTCTATCCAAAAATGGCGTTGCTGTCGCCTCTCCCTCAAAGGCCAGGGCTTTGCCGTGCCGGCGTTTATGCCAATCGAAAAAGTGTGCGCCGTGGTTTTCCTCCGGCGAGCTTTTCCATAGCTCACCGACAAACTCTTCATAATATACGGCATCCGGATGATTTGCCAATAAATTATCCAATTCTTCTGACTCACTGGCACTGATTTCACCAGCTGCCCTACGTGTCAACAACACGATGATTCGCTTATCATCCATAAAAACCGTAAAGACTTTATTGATTTATAACTGCAGTCTTTGATAGAATAGACAACAGTTTTAACGGATCTCCCTAATGGAATGTGACATTTTTTGGGGATGGTGGGTGGTTGGTGGTCGCTGGTGGGTAATGAAAGGCAGTGGTACGACGCTCGGTTCGCTCGTACCACTGCCGCTTATTATCGTGGTTAATCAAGCCCCAACAGCCGCCGGTTGCTGGCTTCGTCTGCCTGCCCGCCGGCAAAATCGTCAAAGGTTTTTTCCGTGACGCGGATGATATGATCGTTGATGAATGCGGCCCCTTCACGGGCACCGTCTTCGGGGTGCTTCAGTGCGCACTCCCACTCCATCACCGCCCAGCCCTTGAAATCGTAGGCCGTAAGCTTGCTGAATACCGCCCCGAAGTCGACCTGGCCATCGCCCAGCGAACGGAAACGGCCAGCCCGCTCTACCCAGCCGGAATAGCCGCCGTATACGCCTTGCTTGCCCGTCGGGTTGAACTCGGCGTCTTTCACATGAAACATCCGGATGCGCTCGTGGTAATGATCGATGTAAGCCAGGTAATCCAGGCATTGCAACACAAAGTGCGACGGGTCGTATAGCAAACACGCCCTCGGGTGGTTATCTACCTTTTCCAGGAAACGCTCGTAGCTAACCCCGTCGTGCAGGTCCTCGCCGGGATGGATTTCATAACACACGTCCACACCGTTTTCATCAAACACATCCAGTATCGGACGCCAGCGCTTGGCCAATTCAGTGAATCCGGTGTCGACCAGGCCCTGCGGCCGCTGCGGCCAGGGATAGACGGTATGCCACAACAGGGCGCCACTGAACGTGGCATGGGCATCCAGCCCGAGGTTGCGCGAGGCCTGTGCCGCATATTTCAGCTGCTGCACGGCCCACTCGGTGCGGGCCTTGGGATTGTTGTGGTATTCCGCAGGCGCGAAGCTGTCGAATAGCTGGTCATATGCCGGATGTACAGCCACCAGTTGCCCCTGGAGGTGGGTAGACAATTCGGTAATTTCGAGCCCCAGTTCGTTCACTTTTCCCTTGATTTCGTCGGCATACGTCTTGCTCTCCGCTGCCTGCTTCAAATCGAAATAGGAGGTCGCCCAAGTGGGTATCTGGACACCCTTGAATCCCAATTCCTTAGCCCACCGGCAGATGGACTCAAACGTGTCAAACGGCGGTTGCTCGCCCAGAAACTGTGCCAGGAAGATACCCGGCCCTTTTATGGTTTGCATCGTTATTTATTTTTTAAAATAAAACAATCGTTTTCTATTGTTACACCGTGAAGGGTGTCCATTTTTCATTGCTTTCGTTGCTGCGGACAACGTTGTCGAGGAACGCCATGCCACGCACGCCGTCGTCCACCGATGGGTAATCGTACGCATCAGCATCCTGCGGTACGCCGGCAACCTTGGCGGCCAGCGCGCCTGCAAACAGCTTGTACAGATTGGCGAACGCTTCCAGGTAGCCTTCCGGATGCCCCGCCGGGGTGCGGCAAAGCGACGCGGCTTCCGCGGCGATCCACCCGCCGTTGTTCGACCGGTAAATCTGCGTGGGCTGGTCAAGCCATTTTACCACCAGGCTGTTGGGTTCCTGCTGATGCCATTCCAAACCGCCGTTTTCTCCATAGACACGGATTTTCAGGGCGTTTTCTTCCCCAGCGGCGACCTGCGACGCAATGAGTACGCCACTCGCCCCGTTTTCGAAACGCAGCAGCACATTGCCATCGTCATCCAGCTTCCTGCCCTCCACGTACGTGTGCAGCGAAGCACAAAGGTGCGTCGTGCGCAATCCCGAGATAAACTCGGCCAGGTGCAATGCGTGTGTGCCGATATCGCCCATGCAACCGGCCTTGCCCGATTTCGTCGGGTCCGTCCGCCAGGAAGCCTGTTTGTTGCCGTCCTGCTCCGAAAACTTGCTCAGCCAGCCCTGCGGGTACTCCACATAAATCTTGCGGATGGCCCCCAATGCGCCGTCGCGCACCAGCTGCCGGGCCTGCCGTACCATCGGGTAGCCCGCATAGGTATGCGTCAGCAAAAACAGCAGGCCGGTTTCATCCACCTTTTGTTTCAGCTGCTTGGCCTCCTCCAAATCAAAGGTCATGGGCTTATCCAGCACCACGTGAAAGCCATTTTCCAAGGCCAGCATGGCCGGCGCGAAATGCACGTGGTTGGGCGTCACTATGCTGACAAAATCCATCCGCTCGCCTTCAGGAAGCGCCCGCTCCCGCTCGATCATCTCCTGAAAACTCCCATAAACCCGGTCGGAAGGAAGGAACAGGGAACGCCCGCTTTCTTTCGATTTGGTGGCATCCGAGCTGAAAGCTCCGCAGACCAGTTCAATCCGGTTGTCCAATTGCGCTGCGATCCGGTGTACTTCGCCGATGAAGGCACCGTGCCCACCGCCTACCATACCCATCCTGAGTTTACGATTGATGCTGTTGTTGCTCATAATAGTTGATTTTATAAGTTTCTATGGAAATGCTATCGTTGGCACCCGCAAGATGCCCGCTTCGCAAAAATATTATTAATGTGACAAAATTCATGGGATTGCCGCAATTATTTTTGCGCAAATCATCGGCACCGGCCACAACCGGCCAGGGATTACACCAGCTTAAACTCGGCCTTTAGAATGGCGGCCAGTTTTTTCATGGCATTGACCAGGTGAGCATCCACCGTTTTCGGGGAAAGGCCCAGCAGGTCGGCCACTTCCTTATAGGAAAGTCCGTCTTCTTTTATCAGTTTGAACACCAGCTTGCATTGCTTGGGTAGCAAGGCTATGGCATGCTCCAGCTTGGCCTGCAACTCGCCCTGCAAAAAAATCGCTTCCGGCGATAGGGTTGCCAACTGTATATCCACTTCGATGTCATTCAGCGAGATGATTTCTTTGCCCGCCTGCTTCTTCAGCGCGTTTAGCGCATGGTTGCGGGCCGCCACGAAGGCATAGTACCTGATATTTGTCACGTCGGCAAGCCGCCTGCGCTGTTGCCAGAGCATAAAAAGCACATCACTTGCTACCTCTTCGGCCACCTCCCATGATTTGACAATGCTATAGGAGAATTTCCGTATCGGAAGAAATAACTGATCAAACACCTGCCTGTAAGCACTTTCTGAATTTGACGCAGCCATTTCGTCAACCAAAGCCTTTAGTTCCGCTGGTTTCATCGACATGGTTTTACAATTGGTTATGTCAAAGGTAGTCATTAAATTTAATATTCCAACCTATGGACAGTGTTGTTGTTTTCGGCTGCTTCCGGCATGGCACCAATGTGTTAAAAATGGTTAAATCCATGCCTTATTGGCCCCAAATACGTATTTTAGCCCATTGAAACAACCGAGTAGGTATTGGGTAAGCATAAAAAAACTAATGATTAGGGTATATATACTGGCTATCGCCGTCCTTACGTCGTTATTTATGTCTTGTCAACAGGGAAAGCCCACGCCGGTTGCGCGGTCGTTTGACCAATACCTTTATCCGGACGATCTGCAAGGGGTGGTCCCTCCGGGTGTTTCCGGTGATGACAGCATCCAGCTTGTGCGTGCTTATATCGAACAGTGGACGCGCCAACAGGCCCTGCTGTATCATGCACAGCGAAACGTCAATATCAATACGGAACACCTCGCCAAACAAGTGGAGGAATATAAAAACGGCCTTATTGTGTACGAATATGAGCAAGCATTGGTCAGCCGGAAGCTGGACACGGTCGTCACCGATGACGAAATCAAGGCGTATTATGATTCGCGGGAGGAGCTGTTCCTGCTTAAGCAGCCCATCCTCAAAGCGTCCTTTATCCGGTTGAAGCAGGATGCACCCGAAATAGAACGGGTAAAGCGGCTGTTCCGATCGACAAATTTCGAAGAACAGGATCTCCTTGAAAGATACTGCGCCGTGTATGCGCTGCACTATGCATTGCGCGATACAGCGTGGTATTATGCCGATGAGTTGGCCAGGAAATTCCCGATTACGAAAATCAACGAAGACCATTACAGCCAAACCGGGCGAATTTTCGAAATAATTGAAAATAATGAATTATATCTGATAATTTTGCACGATTCTAAATTCAGGGATACTCGTTCGCCATTGTCATTGGTGCACTCCAATATCCGTAACCTGATTTTGAACAAACGCAAAATTGATCTGATTGATCAAATGCAGAAGCGTATCCTGGATGATGCGCACAAAAAAAATAACATCGAAATATATAACTAAATGAGTAGACATAGCGGCATTTTTCTTGTTTTGATTATAGCGGGCGCCTTCAACTTATCCGTAGCCCAGCAAGCCCAGGTCATCGATAAGGTCGCAGCAGTGGTAGGGTCCAATATTATCCTGCAATCTGAAATCGAAATGCAATACGCCCAATACCTTGCCCAGGGCAATAAGGCCGATGAGGACTTCAAGTGCTATATCCTCCAACAGCAGCTTACGCAGAAGCTGCTGGCGCAGCAAGCAGCCATTGACTCGATTGATGTCGGCGAGGGCGAGGTGGATGACAACATCAACGCCCGCCTGCGGTACATGTCAAGCCAAGCCGGAGGCCAGGAACGGCTTGAACGCTTCCTCAACCGTTCGCTGCTCCAATACAAGGAGGAAATGCGTCCCAGCGTATATGAGCAACTCAAGGCCAATAAAATGCAGCAGAACATCGTCTCGGGCATAGACGTGACTCCACTGGAGGTAAGGCGTTATTATGAGTCGCTGGATAAGGACAGCCTCCCCTATTTCAATACCGAAGTAGAGGTAGGTGAATTGGTGGTATACCCCCAGCTTACCCGGGAGGAGAAGCAACAGTACCGCGACCGTGCCGAGGAACTGCGCAAGCAGATTGTTGATGGTGCTGACTTTGCCACCGTGGCGCGTCTTTATTCGCAAGACGGCGGTTCGGCTCCGTACGGCGGCGATTTGGGATTCAGCACGCGCGACCGCTATGTCAAGGAATTTTCAGCCGTTGCCTTCCGGCTTAAACCGGGCGAACTTTCACAGGTATTCGAGTCTGAACATGGCTTCCACTTCCTGGAAGTCCTCGAGCGGCGCGGCGAAGAAGCCCGGGTACGGCACATCCTCATCCAGATAAAGCCGACGCAAGCCAGCCTCGAACGGGCGAAAAAACACATCGATAGCATCTATGAAAACGTGGTGGCGAAAAAGGTCGATTTTTATACAGCCGCTACCCTATATTCGGACAACAAAGAAACCAAATACAACGGAGGCATGTTGCTGAACCTGGAAAACCAGCAAAGCCGGACCACGTTGATTCCTGCGGACAAGCTTGACGCATCCATTTTTACAGCCATTGATACGCTGCAACCTGGCCAGTATTCGCGGCCGGCCCCCTTTACCGATCAAATGGGAAAAACCGGATACCGGTTTACTTACCTCAAGTCACGGACGCCACCGCATCAGGCAAACCTCGAACAGGATTTTGCCAAAATCAAGGAAGCTGCCCTGGAAGACAAAATCAACCGCAAGCTCAGCGAGTGGTTTGAAGGCCGCCGGAAAGTGACGTTTATCGATATCAACGACGCGTATTACGACTGCGATGATCTGAAAATATGGCTGAAAGACAGCGGGGAGGATGCCGTAGCGCAGCGGTAATCACCGCTCAAACAACATTTCAATGACGACGCGCCATTGAAAATCAGGCTGCAATTGCCAAATCCGTACGTAGTTGCACTTAAGGCGCTCCTCACCGGCTGCTACCGTAGCGGTGCCATACGAATAGGCCAACTCGCCGCTGTACGAACGGTTAGACACCAACGATTCGGCCTGTATCGCCAAATCTTGCTCTTTCGCAAAGGCAAGGATGGCTTTTTTTCCAACAATAGGAGTCTTCCAGGGAAAATAAAAACGAGCGTCTTCTGCCAAAAACTCTTCGTAGGCAATAGCCGCATTTGATTTCAGCACGGCAGAAAGCAATTGGTCATTGCTGCTCACAATCTCCTTCCGCTGCTGTATCCGCTCCTTGGTCCGGAACTTGGTGTAATCCTTATCATCGGGCTCGATGTATTGCAGCTCCGGCTCGCTACTTCCGCCATGATGCTCCACCTGTGCGCGGAGATCAATCTTCCAGACTCCCTTCCGATCGCGCCGCCATACCGCTAAGTACTCGCCGTACCGTTGTATTGCCCCAACCCGCTGAAACGACAGTGACCCCGCCGTGACGCCCCACTCCATGCTCTTCGCTACGGCAGCAAAGGTAGGCTTCCACGTCAGTACGTCCGGAATGTTGGGGCGGTTATTCAGGTATTCCAGGGCCGGTGTCGGTGCCGGCGTAAAAAAGGTGGAATTGCGGTCTACTATAGACAGCAACGCCGCATGCGGCCCCTCCGTTGCTGACAGCCGCGCCGCCGTGCGGTCTGCGGACAACAAGCTTCCCACCTTGCCTAAAATTTGCGCAAAGGTGTTCGAGGAAACAGCCAGGAAAAAAAACAGTATACTTAATCGAATCGTGTAGTTCATCAATGTGGGTTGCTATCAAACCTTATTCCAAAGTGTGCCTTCTTTGCTATCCTTGAGTTGGATACCGATAGCACTGAGCCCTTCCCGGATACGATCCGACGTCGCGTAATCTTTCTGCAGCTTGGCTTCGTTCCGCAGCGCGATGATCATCTCCATCAGTCTCTCAAAATCATCCGAACCGGTGTTGTCATCAATGAGCCCCAGTATATCATGCACGAAATGCTGCATCAATGTTTTCAGATCGGCAAGCGATTGTTCATCTACAGCCAATTTACCGTCGTGGATACTATTTATGGTACGCACAGCTTCAAACAATTCGGCAATAAGTACCGGGCTATTGAAATCATCGTTCATGGCTGCATAGCAGCGTTGCCGCAACTCATCGACCTTGAATGCGGCCTTTTTGGCCGTTGCCTTCAACTTCGGCAACAGCGCCATGGCGTTCATAAGCCGCTTGAACCCTTTGTCGGCAGCATCAAGCGCCTCGTTTGAAAAGTCCAGCGTACTGCGGTAGTGTGCCTGCAACATGAAAAACCGCACCGCCATCGGCGAATAGCCGCGACTGAGGAGCGGATGGTTTCCGCTGAACAATTCGTGCGGAAGGAAGCCGTTGCCGGCAGATTTCGACATGCGCGCGCCATTGACGGTCAGCATATTGGTATGCATCCAGTATTTAGCAGGCTGGGTATGGTTGCAGGCCTGCGATTGGGCAATCTCATTGGTATGGTGCGTGGCAGCCAGATCCATGCCGCCGCCGTGGATATCAAACTGATCGCCCAGGTATTTGCTGCTCATGGCCGAACATTCGATGTGCCACCCCGGAAACCCCACCCCCCAGGGCGAGGGCCAGCGCATGATGTGTTCGGGCTTTGCCTTGATCCACAATGCAAAATCAAGCCGGCCACGCTTTTCATCCTGCCCGTTCAGCTCGCGCGTATTGTTGAGCATGTCCTCCAACTTGCGGTTGGTCAAGATGGTGTAATCGTATTCCTTGACGTATTTTTCTACATCAAAGTACACCGTACCATTTACCACATAGGCATATCCCTGTTCGATGATCCGTTGGACCATCGCTATCTGCTCCGAGATATGGCCGGTGGCGGTGGGTTCGATGCTCGGCGGCAAGGTATTGAAAAGCCGCAGCACTTCATGGAAGCCCAAGGTATATTTCTGCACGATTTCCATAGGCTCCAGCTTTTCCAGCTTGGCCTTCTTGGCAAACTTATCCTCCCCCTCATCGTTGTCGCCCTCAAGATGCCCTGCGTCGGTAATATTGCGCACATACCGGACTTTATACCCCAGGTGTTGCAAGTAGCGAAAGATCAGGTCAAATGAGACGAATGTGCGGCAGTTGCCCAAGTGCACATCGCTATATACAGTCGGCCCGCAGACATACATGCCCACAAAGGGCGAATGCAGGGGCTCAAATTTTTCTTTCTTCCTTGTTAACGTGTTATACAGCACCAATTGGTTGTCCATGGCTGCGAAAATACGAATTTATAGGCACCTTCTAAAGCCCTTGTTTTATAATGAGTGCGCGCGAAGCAAGCGTTTATTTCTGCCGGAAATACACCTGTACGGGAACGCCTTCAAAATCGAAATGTTCCCGCAGCTTATTTTCTACGAAGCGCTTGTAAGGCTCTTTGATATATTGAGGCAAGTTACAGAAAAAGGCAAACATCGGCGACTTGCCGGCGATTTGCGTGGCATACTTGATTTTGATGTATTTGCCTTTGATGGCTGGAGGTGGATAGTTCTCAATAATGGGCAACATCACATCGTTCAGCTTCGAGGTCGGTATTTTCTTGACCTTGTTTTGATAAACGTTGGAAGCGGCTTCGATGGCTTTGAAAATCCGTTGCTTTTGGGTTACCGAAGTAAAGATAATGGGTACGTCTGTAAACGGGGCTATTTTCTCCCGGATGAGCTCTTCGAACACTTTGGTGGTCTTGTTGTTCTTATCGATCAGGTCCCATTTGTTGACCAGGATGACCACGCCCTTGCGGTTCTTTTCGGCCAAGTGGAAAATATTGATATCCTGCGCTTCGATGCCTTCCGTGGCATCCAGCATAAGGATGACAACGTCCGATTCTTCAAGAGCCTTGATGGTACGCATCACGGAGTAAAACTCGATATTTTCCTTTACCTTGGTTTTGCGCCGCAATCCGGCCGTGTCAATAAGCACAAAATCGTGCCCGTACTGGTTATAATGGATGCGGATGGAATCACGCGTGGTGCCTGCGATGGGCGTCACGATGTTGCGCTCCTTCCCCACTAAGGCATTGATAAGCGACGACTTGCCCACGTTGGGCCTGCCGACGATGGTATATTTCGGACGTTCGTCTTCCTCGGCCTCCTCCTGCTGGAAATGCGTCACCACTTCGTCCAGCAGTTCGCCGGTTCCTGATCCGGTGATGGAAGAAACCGGATAAATCTCGCCCAGCCCGAAGCTGTAGAAAATGGTCGCCTCCTGCTGCAAAAGCGGATGGTCTACTTTGTTGACCACCACAAATACCGGCTTTTTGCTGCGCCTCAGGACGTCGGCTATGGCATCATCCAAATCCGTAATGCCTGTGGTCACATCCACCATAAACAGAATGACCGATGCCTCTTCGATGGCGATGAGCACTTGCTCCCGTATAGCCGACTCAAATACGTCGTCAGACCCGTGCACATAACCGCCAGTATCCACAACCGTGAATTTTTTACCGATCCACTCCCCCTGTCCGTAATGGCGGTCGCGCGTCACGCCGCTGAAATCATCCACGATAGCCTTGCGGCTTTCCGTTAAGCGGTTATAAAGGGTGGATTTTCCAACGTTAGGCCGTCCTACAATTGCAATAATATTTGCCATAAGGCTACAAAGTTACGGATAAGGAACGGGAGTCCAATAATTTTTCTCTGGCGCTACCGCAGCAGCTTCAGGATATCATCGATATAAGTACGTTCATTGGCCAGCCGGGGCACTTTATTCTGCCCGCCAAGCTTCCCCCGCGATTTCATCCACCGGTAGAATGTGCCATCAGGTGCGCGGTGAATAATGGGGAAACGCAATGCCAGATCATTGAACCGCTTGGCATCGTAGTCTGAGTTGACCGCCCGTAAGGTGGTGTCAAGCACCTTGCAGAATTTATCGAAATCATCGGGTTGCTCTTCAAATTCGATAATCCACTCGTGTGCGCCGGCCTCGCCTTCCCTGAAGTAGACCGGTCCCGCCGTATAGTCGCGAATGGAGGCACCCGTCTCTTTACATGCCTCGTTCAGCGCATCATCGGCATTGTCCACGATGACCTCTTCGCCGAACGTGTTGATGTATTGCTTCGTACGGCCCGTAATCTGTATCCGATAGGGATGCAAACTGACAAACTTGACGGTATCGCCCAGCATGTAACGCCACAACCCCGCATTGGTCGATATAATGAGTGCATAATTTTTGCCCAGTTCCACTTCATGAAGGGCCAGCGTTTTGGGGTGCTCTTCAA
Organism: Parapedobacter sp. ISTM3; assembly: GCF_016533505.1. Taxonomy (NCBI): domain Bacteria; kingdom Pseudomonadati; phylum Bacteroidota; class Sphingobacteriia; order Sphingobacteriales; family Sphingobacteriaceae; genus Parapedobacter; species Parapedobacter sp. ISTM3. The sequence continues at coordinate 56,460 of NZ_JAENGN010000008.1, forward strand.
ATAGATTTTCCATGGGAAGGAATTCATAATAAATCCCATAGTCGAGCATCAGCAATAAATCCTCCGAATCCGATTGGTCTTGCAGCGCGAAGTAACCTTCTGAAGCGTTATAATTTTCCAGGTAATACATCGTATCCGAAGGGATGAGTTTCTTGAACTGCTCGCGGTAGGGTTTGAAGCTCACGCCCCCGTGGCTGTAGAACTCCAGGTTCGGCCACACTTCCAATAGGTTGTCTTTGCCTGTGATTTCAAGGATGCGCTTGGCCAGCACGACATTCCAGGTGGGCACGCCCGACAGGTTTGTGACATTCTCATGGATCGTTATCTGGGCGACATTCTCAATTTTTTCTTCAAAATTGGGGTTCAATGTGGTCTCGACGTCCGGCGTCCGGTGAAACTCCGCCCAAAAGGGCAGGTTTCGGATAAGGATGGAAGAAAGATCGCCGTAGTACGAATCGGAATTGAAGCTATTGATCTGCGAGCTGCCGCCCAATACCACCCCTTTGCCCGTCAGGATTTTCGTGTCCGGCCGGTTGTGGCAGTATACCGTGAGCATGTCCTTGCCGCCCTGGAAATGGCAGTCTTCCAGGGCCTCCTCGCTCACCGGGATAAATTTGCTGCGATCGGCCGTGGTTCCCGACGACTTGGCAAACCACTTCACGTCGGAAGGCCACAGGATATTCTGCTCGCCCTTGATCATGCGGTCGATATAGGGCTTCAGGCTGTTATAGTCCTGTATCGGAACTCGTTCCTTATACGTCTCGGGCGTCAGAATAGAACTGTAGCCGTATTTCTTACCCCATTCCGTGGCTTCAGCCGCGGAGATGAGGCTTTGGAACCATTCGTCCTGCACCTCGTGCGGATATTTCATGAAAAGCTCGATCTGGTGGATACGCTTTTTCATGATCCAGGTGAATATCGAATTGATAAAGGCCATGGTTAAAGTTTTTTCCTTCGCAGCTCAAAATTGCGGCCCAGGTAAAATTTCCGGGCCATCTCATTGACGGCTATTTCTTCCGGTGTACCCGCCAGCATGATTTTACCTTCGGTGAGCAGATAAGCGCGATCGGTGATGGACAGCGTCTCCTGCACATTGTGATCGGTGATCAAGATGCCGATGTTGCGGTGCTTGAGCTTGGAAACAATGGTCTGTATTTCTTCCACTGCGATAGGGTCTACGCCGGCAAACGGTTCATCCAACAGGATGAAATTTGGATTGGCAGCCAGCGCCCGGGCGATCTCGGTGCGGCGGCGCTCACCACCGGAAAGCAGGTCGCCGCGGTTTTTACGGACCCTATTGAGGCTGAATTCGGCCAGTAGTTCTTCCAGTCGGTCCTTACGCGCCGCTTTGTCTTTATGGTGGATCTCCAACACCGCCATAATGTTGTCTTCTACGGACAGCTTGCGAAATACCGAAGCTTCCTGCGCCAGGTAGCCGATGCCCTTTTGCGCCCTGCGATACATCGGATCTTCGGTAATCTCTTCGCCATCCAGGTATACATGCCCGTCGTTGGGTTTGATAAGCCCCACAATCATGTAAAACGATGTGGTTTTACCCGCTCCGTTTGGACCGAGCAGGCCCACAATCTCCCCCTGAGCAACCTCAAAAGAGACGTCATTGACTACCGTCCGCTGCCGGTATTTCTTAATGAGGTTTTCTGCTTTTAATATCATAGCTCAAATTGCCCTTCCGGCGATGATTTTAAGTCAACGTAAATCTATAATCGTAATAGCTAAATCCGGATGTCTTTCACATTCAATTGGATACTTCGTTTATCGCGCCATACGTTCTCTTCAACCGCATAGCAGACATCAAACGGCCTGCCCGTGTTGATGGCTTCGGCGTATGCACCCAATCCAAATCCGATACAGTCAAACACTGCCGTATTCTTCTGCCTGATGGACATCTTCAAGTGGCTTCCCCCCACCACCATGGCAGGTCCGCAGGCCTGCACTTTTTTACTCACGAAAAGCGGCGCCTCATTCTGCGGGCCAAATGGCTCGAATTGCCGCAAAATACGGAAAAATTTGGCATCAATATCCGATAGCTCCAGGATTGCATCAATGAGCATCTCCCGCTGGAGCATACCGGGCAGGATGCTCGCTGCCACAACTTCCTCAAAACGCTGTTCGAACTGTGCGATATTTTCTGGTTTCATGGTGAGTCCGGCGGCATACTTGTGCCCGCCGAACTGGTCAAGCAAGTCGCTGCAGGCGTTCAGTGCCTCGTAGAGGTCGAATCCCACCACCGAGCGTGCCGAGCCGGACACGTGGCCATTCGTCTGTGTAAGCACTACGGTAGGCCGGTAGTACTTTTCGGTCAAGCGCGTGGCCACGATGCCGATGACCCCTTTGTGCCAATCGGGCCGAAAAACCACGGTAGATTTCCGTTGTTGCAGCACCTCATCGCCATCGATGATGGCAAGCGCCTCCTCCGTGATGCGCAAATCGAAATCCTTCCGCTGCGAATTTTGCTCATCGATGCTGCTACTGTAAACGGCCGCTTCCTGCAGGGACTTACTGATCAGTAGTTTCACCGCGTCTTTGGCGTGATCTATCCGACCGGCGGCGTTGATGCGCGGCCCGATCTGGAAAATAATGTCGTTGACGGTAAAATGGCCGCTCCGATGGGTAGACAGATCAATCAACGATTGCAGCCCGCAACAGGGATTGCTGTTGAGTTTCTGAAGGCCAAAGTAGGTTAGTATCCGGTTTTCACCGGTAATGGGTACGATGTCTGAAGCGATGCCAACCGCAACCAGATCCAGGTACTGGTAACACTGGTTGATGTCCATGTTGTTTTTCTGGATGAAGGCCTGGATAATTTTGAAGCCGATACCGCATCCGGGCAACTCTTTGTAAGGATACGGGCAATCCGAACGTTTGGGATCAAGCACGGCCACCGCCTCGGGAAGAAGTGGCCCGGGAAGATGGTGGTCTCCGATAATAAAGTCGATACCCTTTTCGCGCGCATAAGCGACCTTATCCAAGGCCTTAATGCCACAATCCAACGCAATGATAAGCGTGAAGCCATTTTCGGCCGCGTAATCGATACCCTGAAATGATATCCCATACCCTTCGGCATAGCGATCAGGCAGATAAAACTCCAACCGCGAATGAAATTGCCGGAAAAAGCTGTACACCACGGCCACGGCCGTGGTGCCATCTACATCGTAGTCGCCATAGATAAGTACCTTCTCCTTATTCCCGATGGCCTGCTCGATGCGGGCGATGGCCTTATCCATATCACGCATCAGAAAGGGATCATGCAACAGGGACAGATCCGGACGGAAAAACCGCCGGGCATCTTCAAAATGCGCGACTCCCCGATTGGCCAGCAAATCAGCCAATACCGCACTGATGCCCAACTCCTCGCGGAGTCTCTGCGATGCTGCCCGGTTGCTGCAAGAAGCAATTGCCCACTTTTTCTGCATATGTTTCCTCTATAAAAGCTGTCTCTCCATGGCAAAGGAGCGATCGGTAATTGCGCAGCATTCATGGGCACCAATGAAGGCAGACCGCGGCGAATAAACTGCGCAGCGCTCATAAATGCCTGATGAAGCATGCACGTATGAATAATTTGCAAACAAGGCAAATTTAGCTAAGTTTGTACACTACGAAGGGGTAAAGATAAAAACATGCAAGCACATTCCTTATTCGAAGGTTCATTTTCCGTAGATTCGTCCAAAAAATTCATTCCATTTGACGCAAGCAAAGACAGTAAGAAAGACCGTCCGGGGTCGCTGTTTATCCATGTACATCCATTTTTAATCGAATCGGCAAACGGATTGCTGCTGCTCGATACTGGCATCGGCCACGTCAATGCCGATGGCGGCCTGCAACTCCATGACAACATCCGAAAGGCCGGCTTTGACCCCGGTGACGTACGGTACGTGCTGCTGTCGCACCTCCATAAAGACCATGCAAGCGGAATGGTCATGGAACAGGATGGAACATTCAGGCTGGCCTTTCCCGATGCCGAGTATGTCATACAGGAAGGTGAATGGGAGGATGCTTACAGCGGCAAATCCGATTCGTACCGGACCGAAATCTTTGATGTGCTGCAACGCAGCGGCAATTTGCTGCTCGTTGCGGGCGACGGTGTGCTGAACAACGAAATCAGTTACGAAGTATCGGGCGGCCATACACCCCATCACCAGGTTTTTCATATCCGTACCGGTGGCGAGCATTACTTTTTCGGAGGCGACGAAGCTCCCGAGCCGGAGCAGTTTTTCCGGCAGTTTGCGGCAAAATACGACTATGACGGCCGCAAATCCATGGGGCTGCGCCAGCAATATTGGGAGCAGGGAAGTAAGGAAGGGTGGATTTTTTTGATGTACCACTCCACCAACATTGCCATCGGCCGGCCTCAGCAAAAAGAAAACGGCGGCTACCGGCTGGTGGAGGCCGCCGATTAGCAAACGACAAACAACAATGAACCCATACCGTTACTATTTCAGGGATGACTACAGCGAGGGATGCCATCCCCAGATCTTAAAGGCACTTCAGGAAACCTCCTTATCGCAACAGATCGGCTATGGCCATGACGACTACTCCATCGAGGCGAAAGACCTGATTAAGCAGCTTATCCCCGACCAGGATGCCGACATCCACTTCGTTTCGGGTGGTACGCAGGCCAACCTCATCGTCATTGCGGCGGCGCTGCGCTCATATGAGTCGGTCATATCGGCACAAACCGGGCACATCAATGGCCACGAAGGGGGCGCTATCGAAGCTTCCGGACATCGGGTGGAGGCCATCAGCACGGCCGACGGCAAATTGGACGTGGCGCACCTCTCGCCACTGCTGGCCCAACTCAATGTCGTGGGCAGTACACAGCCCAGAATGGTCTATATTTCCAATACGACGGAATTGGGCACGGTATATAGTAAGGCAGAATTGACGGCGCTGTCTGCGTTTTGCCGTGAACAGGGTTGGTACCTCTACCTCGATGGCGCCCGCCTCCCTGCGGCACTTACTGCGCCGGGCAACGATTTGACCTTGCAGGATGTGGCTGAACTGACAGACGCTTTTTATATCGGCGGCACAAAAAACGGCGCTTTGCTGGGCGAAGCCATCGTCATCACACATCCTGAACTCAAAACAGGGTTTAAGCACTACCTTAAGCAAAAAGGCGCGATGCTTGCCAAGGGAAGGGTACTGGGCCTGCAATTCCGCGAGTTGTTTCGCGACAATCTCATCTTCGACCTCGCCGCTCATGCCAATGCGTGTGCACTTTCCATGGTGCCGGCCATAGAAAAGCTCGGCTATACGTTTCGGGTAATTCCCGCGTCCAACCAGTTGTTTCCGATACTGCCCGATCTCGTCGTCGATGAGCTGGCAAAAAACTACTTATTCCATCGCTGGGAACAGATAGCGAACGGACACACGGTGATACGCCTGGTCACCTCATGGGCTACGCCAAAAACGGTATGCGACCGATTTATCAGTGACTTGGAGCTGCTGACGTCCAATCACCGGCGATAGTCAATAAAGGTGATGCTCTTCCGCGAATTTTCGGGGAACTTGATGCGATTGATTTCTTCGATGGCGACGAACATAATCTTGGGGCTGACGCGCAGCTTGGCGCGGAATCGGTCTTTGATCCGCAGCATAAGTTCGTCCGAGACGGCGGCGGTACCCACCTTCACGGTGATTTCATCTTCGCCAAATTCATCAGACGAGATTTCAATGACGTAATTTTCTACCTCCTCCACGCCGTTAAGCAGGTCAAATAACGCCGGAGGATAGAGCGTCGTACCTTTGTATTTGACCATCTGGTTTTTACGTCCGATGACCGGCCCGAGCCGCATGGTGGTACGGCCGCAGGCGCATGGCTCATGATGCGGCTGCACAATATCGCCGGTCTTGAAGCGGAGCAGCGGCATCCCTGACACGCCCAGCGTGGTAATCACCAGCTCGCCAGGCTCGCCTTCGGGCACGGGCCGGTTATCATCGTCCAGGAATTCCGTGATGATCAATTCCGGATGGTGGTGCCCACCAACGCCGTATTCGCATTCCGTAAAGGCCGTGGCCATTTCGGTAGACGCATACGTGGAAAACAATTGGATATCCCATTTGCTTCGGATGCGTTCCGCAAGCGGGTTGAACGCAAAATCGGAGGTACGTAACGGCTCACCGATGCAAAGTGCCTTTTTGACGCTGCTCCTGTTGACATCGATGCCGTTGGCTTCCGCATATTCAATCAGCTTAAGAAGGAAAGAAGGCACGCAGACGATCACGTCCGGCTGTACACGCCCAATGGTATCCCATTGCAGCTCGGGCACGCCCGACCCCACCCGCACGATACCTATTCCTGCTTTGCGTGCACCGAGGAAGTATGCCAAGCCCGCCATAAAGCGCCGATCGATGGTGGTGGTAAGCTGAATGGTTTCGCCGCGGGCCATGCCCATGCACTGATAGGACAAGCTTTCGTTGTACGCCAGCCGATCAAGGTCGGCATCGGTAAGCGCCAGCAGAACCGGATCACCGGAAGTGCCCGAAGTGGTCACATAGTCGGCAACCTGCGCAGCGGCCACGCAACGGAACAATGGGTTGTGACGATGCAGGTCGTCCTTGGTGGTGACCGGTACCCGTTCCAAATCTTCCAATGTACGAATAGCATCCCACGCGATACCGTGGTCACTGAACAGCCGCTGATAATAACGGGAATGGCGCCGCAGATAGTCCACCGTTTCCCGTAACCGTTCCTCCTGGAACCGTTTAATGGTTTGCCTGTCGGCCTTTTCTATTGCTAATATGGGTATCATCTATCGTTTTAATTTAGGCTGCTTGATGCCTATCGCACGTTCACTTTTTTTAATCCGCTTTTCAATCAACCGCCTGTCGGGTGCGGTGGTCACTTCCTTACTGGCCGCCAGCCGAAAATAACGCAGTGCCTCGGCATACTGCCTTCTCCCGAAATAATACTCACCGACCAGGAAATTGGCCTTCCAGAACTCTGGGTTGAGCCGTAACAACTCGTCCAGCGCCTTGTCAGGCACCGATGCGCCGGCCGCGACGGCGGCCTCCAATTCACCAGCCTGCACCCGGAAAGCCTGATAATCCCGAAATTCGGCTGAACGCACAAAAGGGTCTTCCGGAATGTTCAGGTGATTGGTCGCCCAGGCGGTGTCCTTGGCTGTCGACGATGCCCGCCGGAACACATCGTCCAACTGGTATGCCACAAACTCGCCCAGCTGATAGGGGTTGGCCGACACCCACATCAAGCGATCGGCCGGCTGGAAGATGACACCATGATGGGCAAGCAGTTGGTTAATGGCTTTTTCATTGCCGTTGCCCAGGGCTATCCCCTCCTTTCCTTCGCGGTTGCGCAGTATCGCAGCTGCCGAGGATGGTGTAAGTGGCGGTGCTGTTGCGGCCAGCTCGCGCATGCGGTCAAAACGATACTTCGAATGGCTTTCGGCCAACTGCCGTAGGTTGTTCTTATCCGATTGATAAGGCTCACTTTGGAAATGGTTGGCACAGACCAGCAGGTCTTCGCCATTTTCCAGCTCAAATACGCCAAACTTCTTTGGCGATACCTCAATGAGTACCGCCATCCCGTCGGCAGCGCTCGCTACAAGAATGGATTCGGACACGAAAACCTGCCGCCTGCTGGCAATGCGGATGGCCTCGTCAATGGTGGCTGCGTACTGCAGGATTTCCCTTGTCAGCAACGAAATGGGCGTCTTGGCTTTCAGGGGCATATCCGATTTTCCGGCATTGATGGTCACCGTAAGCCCTTTTTCGTTCATCCCCGAAACCGCCCCCACCATACCGGCCCAGGTAACCATGGCGTGATTGTACCCACTGTCGGGCCGGATAAACGCGACCATCTTTTCCTTGGCAAACTCGTCGCCCGCATAAAAATCAAAGTTGCGGCCAATCAGCAACTTTCCGTCTGCGGTACGCTGCCCCCATGCAGCAAACGAAGTGCATCCTACCAACGCCAGATCTTGCAAGGCATGCCCGATATCATGGGCGCCGTGGAAATACAGTAAGCGCTGGTAAGGCGGCGCGATGAAGTTGAACGTATCCGATGCTGAGCGCGAAAGGCCGTAAATCTCCACCTGGTATTCCTCGGGCACATGGTCGGCCAGTTGCCGGTTGAAGAAGCCAAGGAAACCGCGCAGCAAGCGTTGGCGAAACCGCGACGGCACCAGTTCCTGCACCTGCGAAACAAATGCTGTTTCCTGCTGGTGGAGGAGTTCCCTGGTGAGTAGGCCATTGGTCAGCCCGCGCTCCAAGGCGTTGCCCGACACATAAAGTTCCCATATGCCCTGGCCGTTTCTGCGAAGCTTGCCCTGCCGCATCACATAAAAATCCGGCGAAGATTCTTCGCGGCACCCGACTTCACTGCGGTACGCCGCAACATCAGGCAACTGCTTGACGCCAGCGCATGAAGCCGCCGCCAACGCCAAGCAACATCCAATAACAATACATCGTTGATATGGAATCGGTTTTGCCATCTGGATACTTCTCTTTTGGGCCTTAGGCTGCACGCTTAGTGCATACAGCTCACCGCTTACGGCAACAAATGGGTCACGGCTTTGACCGCTCGGTCGTGTTTCTTCACAAACGGGTTTTCCTTATCCCACACATAGCCGGCCAACACCGAACATACTTTGCGGCGCACGTCTTCATTGACCTCCTTGTGGAAGAAAAATTTCTGCAAATCTCCCGAGTACCAATCTCGTATATACGAACGGAATACATTGACGCCCCACAGCATGTGTTCTTCATACTCATGCTCCCAATCCACCGTTTCGCCGGCTAATTGGCGCGCGGCCAACTTCGCCGCCAATGCCCCCGATTCGGTGGCAAAACAGACTCCCGAGGAAAAGACCGGATCCAGAAACTCGGCGCTGTTGCCGGTAAGGGCAAAACCATCGCCATATAATTTTTTTACGGCCTTGGCGTACGAGACGATCTGCTTAGGTTCGAAAAGAAAGTCCAAGCCCTCAAATCGCCGGCGGTAATGGTCAGATTGCTGGATGATGTGCTGGAAGGTCGCCCTATTATCGGATTGGCGGATGGTCTCAAGATGTTCCTTAGGGCATACCAGCCCCAGCGATGTCCGGCCATCGGAAAAGGGAATAACCCAAAACCACACCCGCTGCTCCAGCACATCAAAGGTGATACGCGTGCTTTCAATACCTTCCGGCCGGCGGACGTCATTGACATGCACGAACGTGGCCGCCATGGGCGCAAAGGAGGACGGGCTATCCAAGTCCAGCAGGCGCGGCAACACGCGCCCGTAGCCGCTGGCATCGATAAGGTACCGGGCATGGATCGCTTTCCGGTTGCCCTGTTCATCATGCACCGTGGTCAACGAATCGGTGCCATCAAACACCACATTTTCGACGGTTGTACCAAAGGCGATGTCAACGCCGCGCTGTTGCAGGACATCGGTAAGCGTCTTGTCAAATTCGGCACGCGGCAGTTGCCATGTCCAATCCCATCCAGCGGAAAATTTCTGGCTGAAATCAAACCAACAGACATCCTCGCCGCGTAAAAAACGGGCGCCAAATTTCTTTTCAAACCCCTTGGCTTCGACGGCCTCGATAAAACCAGCCTCATCGAAATGATCCATGCAGCGGGGTATCAAGCTTTCGCCGATGACAAAGCGCGGAAAATGCTCCCGTTCGACGACTTTGACTTTAATGCCCTTCTGGTGCAAGATTGAAGCTGCCACGGCCCCCGAAGGACCTGCCCCAATAACTAAAACATCAACGTGTTCTGAAATCATGTAAATAGCGAATGGACGCGCCAAACTTAGCCAAAGTTGCCTATAAAAGCAAAGGTTTATTAGCCGCCTCCACCCTGCTTAGAGGCTGTTCGCACTTTTAACTTTCCTCAATACCTAAACCGAATTCGATATCATTTTACAGTTTATCGTATTTTTATCGTAAGCTCATCGTATTTTCATCGTATTTAATACGATAAAAACGCGATATATTATAGAAAAATGTATGATATATCGTAAATAACTTCTACAGTCTGGTTAAAATTTATATCCGTTTTAGTCAAGAAAGTGTCTCCATCCGGGGTGTCGACGGGGTGCCGGCCTGATGTTGCCTTGCTTATGCTCGGGACTGTTGGATATCAAAACCAATTTATCTAAGTTTGCAACCACTTTAATGTGATGTATTTCCTAATTAAATGACAGAACTGACGAACCCGATAGCATTGGCCGATTTTTATGCGGTGCTCTTCGAAAACCAGAAAATCAATTTGCCCCAAAGCACATCGGACAGGATAAACGAAAGCCACCATTTTCTTAAAAACTTCGCCAAGGATAAGATTATTTACGGCGTCAATACAGGATTTGGTCCGATGGCCCAGTACCGCATAGCCGAGGCTGACCAAATCCAATTGCAATACAACCTTATCCGGAGCCATGCTACGGGCATGGGCGATATACTGGAGCCGCGCTATGCAAAATCCGTCCTGTTGGCGCGCCTGCACACCTTGTCATTAGGCTATTCGGGCGTGCACCTCAACGCAGTCGCATTGATGAAGGAAATGCTGAACCGTGATATCCTGCCCGTCATCTATCAGCACGGCGGTGTAGGCGCCAGTGGCGATCTGGTACAGCTTGCCCACCTCGCGCTGAATATGATTGGCGAGGGAAATGTATACTATCGCGGCAACGAAACACCTGCTGCGCAAGCACTGGCCAGCGAAGGGCTCGAACCGATGCAAATCCACATCCGTGAAGGACTTGCACTGATCAACGGCACCTCGGTAATGACCGGTATTGGCATCGTCAATGCGATCTACGCAAAACGTTTGCTGCACTGGTCGATCATGTGTTCGGCGTGGATAAACGAACTGGTCAGGGCTTATGACGATCACCTCTCGGAAACGCTCAACGGCACCAAGAAACATCCCGGCCAGCGGCAGGTGGCCGCACTCATGCGCGACGTCATCTCCGATAGCAAACTCGTCCGCAAACGCCACGAACACCTGTATAATCGCCGCGTAGAGGAATCGATTTTCAAAGATAAATTGCAGGAATATTACTCCATACGCTGCGTACCGCAAATTCTCGGCCCTATATGGGACGCACTGCAACATTGCACCACCACGCTTATCGAGGAAGTCAATTCGGCAAACGACAATCCCATCGTTGACATCGCATCGGAAAATGTATTCCACGGCGGCAATTTCCACGGCGATTACATTGCTTTCGAAATGGACAAACTGCGGATTGCCATTGCCAAGCTGACGATGCTGATGGAAAGGCAGCTGAATTACTTACTCAACGCCTCGCTGAATGAAATCCTGCCCTCTTTCGTCAATCTCGGTAAGCTGGGACTCAACTTCGGCATGCAGGGGGCACAATTCACGGCGACCTCTACAACGGCGGAAAACCAGACCTTGGCCACGCCGATATACACGCACAGCATCCCCAACAACAAGGACAACCAAGATATCGTCAGTATGGGCACCAATGCGGCATGGCTCACCAAAAAGGTGATTGACAATGCGTATGAGGTACTGGCCATCCAGTTGGTCACACTGGTCCAAGCCGTAGATGCGCTGGAATGCAGGGACAAGCTTTCAACAAAAAGTGGGAAAGTTTATGTAGAAATCCGGTCAATTGTACCTACCTTTAAAGAGGATATCACTTTGTCGCCATACTTAGCAAGGATAAAAGATTACATCAAAGCACATGATGCCATTCACTAAAACGTTTATGTCATGAAATCGCTATTCACCTGCCTGCTGGCATTAGCCGTCTGCCTCTGCCACGCACAAGAGCTGGCACTGATCAAAAAGAACAAAAAAATCGGGTACATCGATACCAACGGCCAACTGGCCATTGCGCCTCAATACGACAAAGCGGAATCATTTTCCGACGGTCTTGCGGCTGTCTTGGTCAACGGGAAATGGGGATACATCAATGCCCGGGGAGAAATGGCCATCGAACCGCAGTTTGACAATGCTAAAGCATTCAACAGTGGTCTGGCCATCGTATCGAAGGACAAGCAATGGCAGTACATTGACAAATCGGGCACCGTCGTCGATATGCCTGCCTCTGACAAGCTTTATGATTTCAGCGAGGGCGTAGCTTTCATCCGGTCGGGCGATTTGGTAGGCCTGATGGACAATAAGGGCAAGGTTGTATTGAAACCTACGTATACGGAAATCAGGCCCTTTAAGCATGGGCTCGCCAAAGTACGGCTGGGCGATAAGTGGGGTGTCATTGACACCAAGGGCTCCCCCGTGGTAGCGGCCCGCTATGATGAAATAGACATCTCGGACAACGGGATCGCCATCGCCCATGATGGCGCTACCCTCGGCCTCATTGGCAAAGATGGGACGTTCATGCCTGTGCTCGGTGCCGACAAGGTATGGGCTTTTCTTGGCGATGAACCGCTGACCTATGCGCGTAAAAACGGCAAGCTGGGCTTTATCAACCAACAAGGCGAATGGGTTATCGAACCGCAGTTCGATAAAGCGCGGGCGTTCCGGAATGGCTTAGCGCCGGTATACGTAGACAAGAAGTGGGGGTATATCAATGCTCAGGGCGATTTGGTGATCCAGCCCCAATATCCCGATGCCGAGATTTTCAGCACCGATGGCCTCGCCCCGGTTAAAGTGGGCAAAGAATGGGGCTTCATCAACACCTCCGGTCAGCTGGTCATCCCTGCCGAATACGGCATTTCGGTGGCGCTGATTGGCTTCTTAACCAGTGGCGACGAGAAAGGATTCATCAACGGCTTAGCCCGCGTAAAACACAAAGGCAAATGGGGCTTTATCGACACCAACGGACAGGTGTTGGGCAATGAATGGTTTGACAATGCGGAACCTTTCGAAAAAGCAAATTAAAATTAATGGCGGTTAAAACATATGCGCTGGTAACCGGAGGATCCCGTGGCATCGGCCGGGCAATCTGCATCGCGTTGGCCAGCGAATTGAAGTATCCGGTGCTGATCAACTACCAGTCTAACCTGGCGGCTGCGGAGGAAACGAGAGACATCATCATCGCTGGCGGGGGCGAAGCCGAATTGCTACGCTTTGATGTCAGCGACCAGGCAGAAACGCACGCGCAGTTGGCCGACTGGAAAGATCGGCACCCCGAAAGCCTCATTGAGGTCATCGTCAACAATGCCGGTATCACGCGCGACGGCCTGTTCCTGTGGATGGAACATGACGATTGGAGCAACGTCATCCATACCAGCCTGAATGGCTTTTACCATGTGACGAAGCCGTTGATGCAGGATCTGCTGCGGCATCGCTATGGCCGAATTATCAACATCGTCTCGGTATCGGGCGTAAAAGGCACGCCGGGGCAGACCAATTATTCGGCTGCCAAAGCAGGTCTTATCGGGGCCACAAAAGCGCTTGCACAGGAAGTGGCCAAGCGCAATGTGACGGTCAATGCCGTGGCGCCCGGCTTCATCGAAACAGATATGACCAACAAGCTGGATGAAAAGGAACTTAAAAAATTAATACCTTTAAACCGGTTTGGAAAGGCCGAAGAAGTGGCCGATCTCGTTTGTTTCCTGGCCTCGAAAAAGGCTGCTTACATAACGGGCGAGGTGATCAATATCAATGGTGGGATCTATTCCTAAAATACGTACAGCCATGCAAAGACGCGTCGTCATCACCGGAATGGGCATCTATTCTTCACTGGGCAAGAACCTGGCTGAAGTGAAGGACTCCCTATACCACGGACGTTCTGGCATTGTCTTTTCGCCGGAGCGCAAGGACTTCGGCTACCGGTCTGCCTTAACGGGCTCGGTGGAAAAGCCCGACCTGACCAAAATCCTTTCGCGCAGGCAACGTATCAGCATGGGCGAGGAAAGCGAATACGCGTTCGTAGCGACACGGGAAGCCCTGCAAAACGCCGGTGTCGGCGAGGGTTTTTTCGACGAACACATCGTAGGGTTGGTCTATGGCAATGACAGCGTATCCCAGGCTGTCATGGAGTCTATCGACATCGTACGCCAAAAGAAAGATACCACGTTAGTCGGGTCAGGCGCCATCTTTAAGTCGATGAACTCATCGGTGACCATGAACCTGGCCACCATTTACCGCATCCGGGGCATCAACATGACCATCAGCGCAGCCTGTGCGAGCGGTTCGCATGCCATCGGGCTGGCCTACCTGTTTATCAAACAAGGATTGCAAGACTGCATCATCTGCGGCGGCGCCCAGGAAACCAACAAATATGCGATGGCCAGCTTTGACGGGCTGGGGGTATTTTCCGACCGGGAAGATGAACCGACAAAGGCTTCCCGCCCGTTTGACAAAGGCCGCAACGGCTTGGTGCCGGGCGGGGGCGCGGCTACCATCATCCTGGAAGAATATGAGTCGGCCGTGCGGCGTGGCGCCCCCATCTTGGCGGAAGTGCTGAGTTATGGTTTTTCTTCCAACGGCGAACACATTTCCACCCCGAATGTGGAAGGCCCCACACGCGCCATGGAAATGGCACTCCGCCAGGCGGGCCTCGCTCCTGCCGACATCGAATACATCAACGCCCATGCCACATCCACGCCCATGGGCGATGCCAATGAAGCGCGGGCGCTGGCGCAGCTATTTGGTGCCGGCCCGTATGTCAGCTCCACGAAATCCATGACCGGCCACGAATGCTGGATGGCGGGGACAAGTGAAGTCGTCTATTCGCTGCTCATGGCACAGCATGGCTTTATTGCACCCAACATCAACCTGGAGGAAGTAGACGAAACAGCCAAAGACCTGAGTTTGGTAAAAAATACCATAAACCAAAAATTTAATGTATTTTTGTCAAATTCTTTTGGATTTGGCGGGACAAACTCCGCATTGATTGTAAAAAAACTGTAATAGCGCAGCATAGTCATGAGTAGGGACGAGATAATCGACATTACGAATAAGTTTTTAGTTGAAGAATTTGAAGTGGACACTGAAGTGGTCCAAGCCGAGGCAAATCTGAAGGATTCGCTCGATTTAGACAGTTTGGATTATGTAGACCTCGTAGTCATCATCGAATCGAATTTCGGCATCAAGCTGGAGAGCAAGGACTTTACTGACGTCAACACGTTTAACGACCTATATGATTTAATTGGCAGTAAGCTGCACGCCATCGCCTAATCATATCCAATGGCTGAATGGGAAGGAAAGTCAAGGGGAACGGTTTCCGGATACAAAGTATTTATTTTCCTCATTAACCATGCAGGGATAAACGTAGCCTATCTTCTGCTGGTATTTGTTTCCTTGTATTACTTCTTATTTTCCCGTCAGCAGACCAGCGCCATTTACCGCTACTTCCGCACCCGTCGCCAGCAAAGCCGGCTGCAAAGCCTCATCAACACCTACCGCAATTATTTTGTCTTCGGCCAAACCATCATCGACAAGGTAGCCATCACTGCCGGTCTGGCCCACAAATATACCTACGAGTTTGACGGAATTGACCACATCCGCCAGTTGGCAAAAAACAACAGCGCTGGTATACTCATCAGCGCCCATGTGGGTAATTTTGAAGTGTCGCAGCATTTCATGGGCGAATTTGACAAGCAAATACACCTGGTCACCACCGATGAGGAACAACGGGCCATCAAATCTTACCTCGCCAGCATCATGGCCAAACCGAAAACGGGATTTATCGTGGTCAAGGACGATCTGTCGCACGTCTTTGAAATCAACCGGGTCATCGGCGAGAAGGGTATCATATGCTTCACCGGCGACCGCTTCGTAGGTGGCACGAAGACGTTGACGGCTGACTTGCTCGGCCAGCCGGCCCGTTTTCCGGCAGGTCCTTTTCTCATCAGCTCACGGCTAAGCACACCGGTGCTTTTCGTTTATGTGATGCGCGAACGTCGCAAGCATTACCACCTTTATGCGCGAAAAGCCGTGTTTGACCACCGCGATGCAAAATCGTTACTCCAAGCCTATACGCAAAGTATCGAACAAATCTTGACAAAATATCCGTTGCAATGGTTTAATTATTATGATTTTTGGAAAGCTTAGCAGGTGATCAGTGACGGGAGTGTAACAGGGTTGTAAACAACGGTCAAAAGCATGACGATATGAAAAAAAAAGTTCTTGTCGTGTATTACACGCAGACGGGCCAGCAGAAGGAGATTCTGGACAATATCCTTAAGCCGTTGGCCGCTGACACCGATGTAGCGCTCACCTTCCATCGGATACAGCCCGTACAGGACTATCCCTTCCCTTGGGATAGCCACCGCTTCTTTGATGCCTTCCCCGAATCGTTCCTACAGATTCCCTGCGCATTGCACCCCGTTGGAAGGCAAATCCTTGAGCAGGATTATGATCTGGTCATCCTTGGCTACCAGGTATGGTACCTCTCGCCGTCGATACCGTTCAATTCATTTCTGAAAAGTGAGGAAGCCAAGATGCTCCTGCGGGGCAGACCCGTGGTGACGGTCATCAATTGCCGCAATATGTGGGTAATGGCTCAGGAAAAGGTGAAGAAGGCACTTCATGCCATCGGCGCCCACCACGTGGGCAACATCGTGCTGGTAGACCGCCATCTCAACCACATCAGCGTCATCACCATCGTCCATTGGATGATGAAAGGCAAGAAAGACTCATACTTGGGACTGTTCCCCAAACCCGGCGTATCAGACCAGGACATTAAAGCATCACGCCGATTTGGCGAACCGGTACTGGCGCACCTGAAAAGCAATTCCTATACAACATTGCAACAGACATTGGTTGAAAACGGGGCGGTGCGCGTAAAGCCTATCCTTGTTTTTACCGATAAAAGGGCTAATTCGATGTTTGCCAAGTGGGCAAAACTTATTCGAAGCAAAGGGCTGCCGGGCGGGACAGCCCGCAAGCCCTGGCTGAAGGCTTTCAACTATTACCTGATTTTTGCAATATGGGTACTAGCACCTATCGTGAGTTTATTATTTTTAATACTACATTTGCCCTTCCGTTCGATCCTCAAAAAGGAGGCACGGTACTTTCAATCTGTTAACATCAAAGAACCCCGGTAATGCCAACGGTATACATCAATTCAATCGCGAAGTTCCTTCCAAACGAGCCGGTTTTCAACGACCGCATGGAGCAGGTATTGGGCGTCATCAACGGTACGCCCTCCCGGGCACGCTCCATCGTGCTGCGCAATAACCGGATTACATCGCGCTATTATGCCATTGATGCCGATGGGCAGCCTACGCACAACAATGCGGAGCTCACCATCGAGGCCATCAACAGGCTGCTCGCACAATCCGGAGCAGACAAGCAGCGGATTGACGTGCTCTCATGCGGCACGTCTACACCTGACCAACTGCTGCCTTCTCATGCCAGCATGGTACATGGGCTATGGCAAAACAGGCCCATGGAAATTAATTCCGCTTCGGGCATTTGCACGTCAGGGATGAACGCACTGAAATATGCGTATATGGCCGTGGCCACGGGAAATGCGAAGCAGGCCGTCTGTACCGGATCGGAGCGGGTCTCATCTTGGCTGCGGGCTGATAAATTCACGAATGAATCGGAGCGGCTTGCCGCGCTTGAGCAGAACCCCCTTATCGCTTTCGAAAAGGATTTCCTCCGCTGGATGCTGTCCGACGGTGCCGGAGCTATGCTGCTCAGCACCCAGCCCAACCATGGCGCGCCCTCACTCGCCATCCATTGGGTAGACGGCATCTCATATGCCCATGAGGTGGAACCTTGTATGTATGCCGGAGCAATCAAAGCTGACGGGCAATTGATTCCCTGGAGCGACACACCACCGGAAGCCTGGCTCGGCCAATCGATATTTGCTATCAAACAGGATATCAAACTGTTGGAAGCTCACATCATCCCCAAAGGGGTGCAAAGCATCCAAGAGGTGCTGCACAGGCATCAGGTGGAGGCAACCGACATCGATCACTTCCTTCCCCACATTTCGTCTTATTTTTTTCGGGACCGACTGGCTGAAGCATTTGAAAACGCAGGCATTGACATTCCCGAAGAAAAATGGTTTATCAACCTTGATAAGGTCGGAAACATGGGGTCGGCCTCAAGCTATATCCAACTGGAGGAACTGTTCAACGCGGGGAAACTCCAACAGGGTGAAAAAATTCTGCTTTCTGTCCCCGAAAGCGGAAGATTTTCTTATGTTTACGCACTGTTGGAAGTAACCTGATGATATGAGCCTTGTTTCATCAAAAGAAGCTATCGGGAAGCTCATTCCCCAGCAGCCGCCTTTCGTGTTGGTTGATAAGCTCATTGAACATGAAACCGACCGCATTGTTGCCAGCTTTGAAATCCCTGTGAAGCACGTGCTGGTCGATAGGCATGGCCACCTCACGGAAGCGGGTGTCATTGAACACTTCGCCCAGACCATTGCCCTATACCAGGGCTACGACTACTTTCTGCGCGACCTTGACCCGCCGATGGGCTATATCGGGTCCATCAAAAATTTTGAAATATATCGTTTGCCTCAAGCGGGGGCCGAACTCCGTACCAGCATAACCATTCTCCAGCAACTGTTTGGGGTGACCATGGTGCGCGGCGAGGTGACATGCGGCGAACAAATCATCGCCATCGGCGAAATGCGAACTGTCATAGCTAAAGAACTTGAATAACCGTACCCCGTTTCCTGATATTGAAGAGCTCATTCCCCACAGGCCCCCCATGGTGATGGTGGACCGTGTTGTAGCGGTGAATGGCCTCAAAACGGAGACATCTTTCCTGGTAAAGCCCGAATGTCTATTTGTGCACCAAGGCATACTTTCGGAGATGGGCATGCTGGAAAATCTTGCCCAGACGAGCTTCATCTTCCTCAACTATTTTTTCATCAAACCTAATGAAGTCCTTTGGGATAAGGATAAAGATAACCTCGGCGTGATCAGCACTATCCTGGACCTGCAGGTAACTATGCTGCCCAAAGTGGGTGACCAGTTGGCTACCCATACCCACACCGAGCTTGTTTTTACGTCGGATTTTTTGAAAATTTGCAATATTCAGGGTCAAGTGACTGTAGCTGGTGTGACAGCGCTTGCAGCAACCATGAAAATGCTACTGCAGACCAACGAACAGTGACGTATGAAGAAGGACGAAGTACCACAGGACAACGGCAGTCTAGCCAAAAAGAATGTACATGAACTTTGTTATGCGGTGGACGAAAACGGCCAATATACCACCGTACGCAGTAGCGGGTGGGAAGCAAAGACACTGGCATTGAACGAATCGCTCCAACTCATCGACGAACGGATAGCCGCTACCAAGCAAGCTGTCTTAGCGGGAGCAGTCAGTCCCATCGCGTATTACATGGAGCTGCACCGCATGGATGTGTCGCTGTTGTCCAGCTACGTGGGCATGCACCGCTGGCTTGTCAAGCGGCATTTCCACCCCAAACGTTTTGCGAAACTAAAAGAAAACATTCTCCGAAAATATGCCAGCGTGTTTGGCATCTCTGTTGAACAGCTGAAATCGCCCTTCCCCCAATCCGATACATGAATATACCTTTTGAGCACCGCCAGTCTGCCCATTGCGAGAATGGGGTGATTTCGAACTTGTTGAACCACCGTGGCGTCCGCATCTCCGAGCCGTTGGCGTTCGGCATCGGCAGCGGTCTGTTTTTTACCTACCTGCCGTTTATTAAGGTCAATTTTGCTCCGGGATTCAGCTATCGCCCCATGCCGGGCCAGATATTCAGGAAATTGGCCAAGCGGCTGGGTATCCGGGTAAAACACCAGCGGTTTTCATCGCCGGAAAAAGCCAGGACTGCGCTGGAAGAAAAGCTCAGCCAAGGCATTCCCGTGGGCTTGCAGGTAGGTGTATACCACCTCACTTACTTTCCCGATGAATACCGCTTCCACTTCAATGCCCATAATCTCGTCGTATACGGAAAGGAAGCAGGCGACTACCTCATCAGCGACCCGGTGATGGACTATACCACGCGGTTGAGCGAACAGGAGCTCGAACAGGTTCGCTTTGCCAAGGGGGCGTTAGCCCCAAAGGGACACCTCTATTACCTGGAACGGCTTCCCGAACATTACGACCTCCAACGCGCTATCAGAAAAGGTATCCGGCAGACCTGCAACGACATGCTTGCGCCCGTGCCGATCGTAGGCGTAAGAGCCATGCGATGGGTGGCGCGCAATATCCGCAAATGGCCAACGACCATCGGCGTCAAAAAAACCAACCATTACCTGGGCCAGCTCGTGCGCATGCAGGAAGAAATCGGCACCGGCGGCGGCGGCTTCCGCTTCATCTATGCCGCCTTCCTACAGGAAGCCGCGACGTTGCTCGATATGCCCATACTCCGGCAGCGATCGGCTGAAATGACGGCCATTGGCGACGCCTGGCGGGATTTTGCATTGGACATCTCCCGCATTTATAAAAACCGCAATCCCGACGCAGACCGGTATGACAAGCTTGCCGAACAGCTGGCCACTATCGCGGAACGGGAAAAACAGTTTTTCACGCAACTCCGGCGGGATATTTAACGCCTGCTTGGATTATTTCCAATAAACCGTACGTCCGCCTCTTCCCGCTGCGTTGAATACGCGGAACGCCACGGTTCCGGCCGCAGGTAGGGGCTCAGTATATACCTGGCTCTGCGCCGTGGGCTCCGTACCGTCGGTCGTGTAGCGAATAGTGAACCCCGGAAACTGGACATTGGCGGCCAACTTACCATCCCGCCGGGTTACACCCGCTGTGGGGATGCGGTATTGAAAGCCGCCGCCGTAGTGATCCAGGCGGGGTAACTCGCGCTTGCCCAAAACATTTAAAAATACCGACCAATCGGCGGCATACTGCGCCTTGGCTTTATCTCCGTCAGGTTCAGCGGCCCACGACGGATCGGCCGCCCATGCCCGCTCGGCAAGGCCAAACAGTTTGGGCAGCAACAGGTATTCCATCCGTTCGGGCGATGTGATGATTTCGCTCCACAATGGGGCCTGCAACCCGACGATATTAGCCCTGCCGGCAGCTGTCAGCTGTTCACCACGTGCATCTTCCTCCAGGCTGCGATAATAGTCGTATGGCACGAAACGGAATGGCTTCTCGACACCCACATAGCCGCCCCAGTATTGCCCTGGCTCGTAAAAGCTTTCATTATAGGCTAAGTCGAAATAAAAATTCGTCACGTTGGTGAGCACCACCTTATAACCCGCATTGGCGAGCCGGTAGGCCAAATCGACGTTTATTCCCTGATTAGCCCATACGTCGGTGTGGAAATTTTCATTGGCAAACCGCGGTTCGACGACCATTTGGCTGCGGCCGTTGACCATGGCCTTCTTCATGCCGATTTCCTCCCAGCCCGAGAGGTACAGCCCGCGCGCTTTGACCAGCTTATTGACGCGGTTGAAAAAATAATACCACAGGTCGTTTATGTGCGGAATGCTGGTCTCGGACGCCAATAAGCGCCGCGCCGCGGGTGATCGCTCCCACACACCGTTGGGCACCTCGTCGCCCCCGAAATGGATGGTCTCCAACGGCGCTCCGGCTTCCTGATACATGGCAATGACTTCATCGACTACTTTTTCCAAAAACGCATAGGTAGACGGTAATGCGACGTTGATAACATTATCGTTCCAGTCTTGCACCGAGCGGTATTCGGATTGATCATCCAAATCGCGCAGCAAGTACTGCCGTGCCGCAGCACTGTCCCCTTGTGCGAGGTAGCGCGCATAGCGGGCGTCCATGGATTTGATGGCGGCACGTGCATGGCCCGGCGTTTCGATCTCGGGAATGACGCGGATATGCCGTGCCGTGGCATATTGCAGTAATTCGATGTAATCTGCCCTGCTATAAAAACCACTGCCGGTAGCGTTGTCTACCTGGGGGCCCGACCCGTACGACGGCATGAGGTGTTGCGCATCGTCAAGCGTATGGCCGCGCCTTGCGCCAACCTCGGTCAGCTCGGGCAATCCGGGTATCTCCAAGCGCCACGCTTCATCTTCGTTGAGGTGAAAATGCAAGACATTGACTTTATACAACGCCAGCAAATCCAAAATCTTCATCACCTGTTCTTTGGTCTGAAAGTTACGGGCGACGTCTAACATCACCGCGCGGTGAGCGAATCGCGGCGCATCCGTTATGGAAACACCGGGGATCTCGATGATTGACTGCTTATCGCCCCATGCGGTGGGCGGCAAAAGATTTTTCAGCGTTTGAATACCATAAAAAACCCCTGCACGCGTGGTCGCTTCGATCAATATGCCACGGGTATCTACAGTGAGTGCATACCCCTCCGCGGGCATACCCTCCCGCTGCCGGAGTACCAAGGCATGGTCCCCCGCTCCTTCGTTGGCCAGCTCGGGCAAACGATCAAGTACCTGGCCCAGCTCATCCCGCAAGTACGTGGCTTCCTGCTCGAACGCCGGATCGGCAACGATCGGCGTAGCCGCGCCCAATGCGAAGGAACCCGTGGTAAGGGTAGCGGCAACGGGTGTCGGTATTACGGGCGGCAGTTGCACCAGCGGCAAGTCTTTGATGGATTCGTTTTGGGCAAATATATGCGCTGCAAGTTCAATTTCGAGGCTGTCGGCCTGCTCAAATGGTTTCACGTCCACCGGCAGTGCGACACCCTCCGGATAGCGGCCATCCACAAGGTAAAATCCTTTGGGCAAATCCGTGATGTTTTTAAGCCGGCGTGTCAGTACACCAAGCTGTACGGTGGTGCCGGGCGCGAGTGGTTGCCATCCCTGCTGCGGAGACAGCGAGAAAAAATCGCCATTGATGAAGTTGATGCCCGCCACGGCGGTATCTGCTCCGGCAATCTCCGCGGCACCGATGTTGTTGAAATAAATGGTCCAGCCCGTAGCGGGCAGCGTATCGGCAGTATGGTTGGTGATCGTCAGCGTCGAGAGCGTCTGATTGGTACCTGAATGAGGTGAAGCCACGATTTCCCATTGGAGTGACAGCGGGGCCTTGTCGGCAACTACCGCCGGCGATGAAGCACAAGCGGCCATGCAGGCCAAGCTCAGCAATTGGAAAAAGCGATTACAATGTACGATGAAAAATTTCATATCCGTTACTTAAGCCATTTTTTTCGCAATATACAACATTTCGCAATTTCTGACGACCTACATCAAGTGTTTCCAGCTGTTGCCTTTTTGGCTGGAACGCTCACTCCGTTCACGCTCCTAGGCCAAAAAGGCAACAGCAGGAAACAAACGGAAATTTGCCGCGGCCGACACGGTGCAAAGAGGCCTGTTACTTTTGGATTTTTTACCTTATTTTCGTCCCATGGAGGAAACCATCCGCATACATCAACTATCCAAACATTATCGGGGTAGCGATCGGTATGCATTGAAAGACTTATCGCTTTCAATCAATCGCAACGAAGTTTTCGGTTTGCTTGGCCCCAACGGTGCCGGGAAAACCACCCTAATTTCCATCCTATGCGGGATGATTGCACCGACATCGGGAGAATGGTGGCTCAATGGCCTCAGCCACCGGAAAAACCGCAGGAAAATCCAACAACAGATAGGGATTGTACCGCAGGAATACGCGCTCTACCCCACCTTGAGTGCCGAGGAAAACCTCTATTATTTCGGCAGCCTATATGGGCTGTCTTCCCTCGATCTGCGGCAGCGTATCAGGGAAGGACTGCATCGTGTTGGCCTGGCGGACTTTGCCCATAAACCGATAAAAACGTTTTCCGGCGGTATGCAACGGCGGGTCAACCTATTGGCTGGCATCCTGCACCGGCCCAACGTATTGTTTCTGGACGAGCCCACCGTCGGCGTGGACGTCCAATCAAAGGAGGTTATCATGGCCTTACTGCACGAACTTAATGCGCAGGGCACGACCATCATCTACAGCTCGCACCACTTGAATGAAGCCCAACACTTCTGCACCAGGATTGCCATCATCGACGATGGGCGCATCGTGGTAGAAGGTAAGCCGCAGCAGCTCATTGCCTCTGTGGCCGGCGCTACCTCATTAGAAAATGTATTCATCCACCTCACGGGAAGCCAACTCAGGGATTATGCGTAAACTATCCGTATCGGCGTACAAGGAAGTGCTGCTCCTACTTCGGGATTGGGGTGGGCTTGCCATCCTGTTTTTCATGCCGTCTGTACTGATCATCACCATTACGCTCATCCAGGAAAGCACATTCAAGGCGGTAGGTGAATCGACCCTACCCATCCTCCTGGTGGATGAAGACCGGGGTGAAATCGGCCGGTTAGTAGCCGACAACCTGGCCGAAGCCCCCAACGTGCAACTGATCACCGAAGCGAACGGGCAACGGCTTTCACAAGCGGATGCCAGCAAATTGGTGAGCGATGGCAAATACCAAATAGCTATCGTGATTCCCGAAGGGATCAGCGAAGAATTGAACGGAAAGGTAGCGCACAATGTAGAGCGCATCTTGGGTGAATTTGAGCTAACAGCGCCTGATAGCGCTGCGCAAAGGCAACGCAGTGAGCAATGGGAAGCGAAGGAGATCATCATTTATTTCGACCCGGCCGCGGGTCAAGCGTTCCGCAACGCAACGAAAAACAACATTGAGAAGATGCTTTCCAAAGTCGAAGTGGAAAAAATATATCACGTATTCATCGATCAGATGGAACTGGAAAATGACCCGGGGCTGCTGGATGGAGAAATCATCACATTTAAGGAAACCATTGCCCAAAAGGGGGGCGACGGCATCATCCCTAACGCTGTGCAGCATAATGTACCGGCTTGGATCTTATTCGGCATCTTCTTCATCGTCGTTCCGTTGGGCATCAACCTCGTCAAGGAAAAAAACCTGGGAACATACATCCGCCTGCAAACCAGTCCGGTTTCGTACTCGGTTGTGCTGGGTGGCAAGATCGTCACCTACACCGTTATCTGCTTTATTCAGTTTGCGCTGATGTTGCTGATTGCGAAATATGTATTCCCGCTTATCGGGCTGATTGCGTTTGAACCGGGCGATCAACTTCCCCTGATGATATTGATAGCCTTTGTAGCGGGCCTGGCGGCCATCGGGTTGGGCATCCTCATTGGTACCGTGGCCGAAACGCAAGAACAATCGGCTCCCTTCGGAGCCATCTTTGTCATCATCCTGGCAGCACTCGGCGGCGTATGGGTGCCGACGTTCATCATGCCGGAAGTCATGCAAAAGGTATCTGCGTTTTCCCCCATGAACTGGGGCATATCGGCATTCTACGACGTCATTCTGCGCAATGGTACGGCTGCCGACATTGCATGGCCGCTGTTGTTCCTGCTGCTGTTTTTCGCGGCCACGCTGCTGGCTGCCATTCTCTATCACAAAAGACACCAAGCGAATTAATGACTCAACAACTCCAACATACGACTCGTTTTCGCGTACGCTTCAATGAAACCGACCCGCTGGGCATCGTATGGCACGGTCACTACGTGACGTACTTTGAAGATGGAAGGGAGGCCTTCGGGGAAGCATTCGGCATTTCCTATCGCTACATCCGGGATGAAGGCTTTCTCGCTCCCGTGGTCAAGTGCGTCTGTGAGTATAAGTCGCCTTTGCGCCACGGCGACTGGGCCGACGTGGAAACCGTATTTGTCGCCAGCCCGGCGGCGAAGATGACCTTCCGTTATACCATTTTCAATGCTGCGCGGCAGGTAGTGGCCACCGGGGAAACGATTCAAGTATTTACCGACATGGACGGCGAGCTGATACTGACCAACCCGCCGTTTTTTGCGGATTGGAAAGCAAAACACGGATTGTGATGAAAGCGGATGTATTTGTTGTCGGCGACCAGCTGGTTACGCCGCTCGGCATCGGGAGCGCCACGAATTTCGTGCAGCTGCTGGATGGACGTACAGCCATCAAGCCGGTTGCGGACACGCAGCTATCGGGCCATCGCATCCATGCCGCGCGGATTGACGAACAGGCCTGGCTTAATAAAATCAGCCGCCCTCAACGCTTCACACGTTTGGAACAGCTTTTTATCCTTTCGTTGCAAGCCATGATTGACGAATACCGGATTCCGTTGGACAGGAGTACACTGGTTTTGCTATCAACGACGAAGGGCAATGTTGCGCTGCTGCACCGTGCCTCCACTGCTTTCCCGCCGGCGCGGGTACATCTCCCGGTAATGGCGGATGAACTGCAAGGTTATTTCGGATTTGAAAACCGGTTCGTCACCATTTCCAACGCCTGTATATCAGGTGCGTTAGCCATTTCCGTAGCACGGCAGTTGCTGCGGCACCACGACGGCTATCAGCAAGCTGTTGTCATCGGCGGCGATGAAATCTCCCGGTTTATTGTCTCGGGTTTTGACGCGTTCCAAGCGTTGGCTGATGAACCCTGCCGGCCGTTTGACCGCGACCGGAAAGGCCTAAACCTGGGTGAAGCGATTGCGGGGGTTTACCTATCGAAAACCCCGGCGCGCGATGCGGTCCGCATCATGGGCGTAGGCTCATACAACGATGCCAACCATATTTCGGGCCCATCCCGCACAGGCGAAGGGCTATACCGCAGTATCGCCGAAGCCATGCGTGAAGCGGGCGCTCCCCCGCTGGATTTTATTTCGGCGCACGGCACGGCGACACGCTATAACGACGAGATGGAATCCATTGCTTTGCAGCGGTGCGGCCTATCGGCCGTCCCTCTACACAGCCTGAAAGGCTATTACGGCCATACCTTGGGAGCGAGCGGGCTGCTGGAAACGGTGCTGGGCATCCATTCGCTCAAAAACAATCGCTTAATCCCCTCTAAAGGCTTCATGCATCAGGGGACCAGCCAAGCGCTGAATATCATTACAGCCGACCACGGCGATACGGTAAAGACCGGTAAACAGCCTGATGCACCCGCACAGCCTTTGCGGACCTTTTTGAAAACGGCGTCTGGATTCGGGGGCTGCAATATTGCTACGGTATTCCAAAAAGCATAGCCATGGACAGACATCCTTATTTTATCCAGTCTTATTGCATCATCCGCAATCATACCATCGCAATAAACGGGCACCCCTACCTGGCCGTGGAGCACACTGCTCCCCTCCATGACTTTCTCCGGGCGGCCTACCGCCAGCTGGGCATTGACTACCCGAAGTTTTACAAAATGGATGGCCTCTGCAAAGCCATATTCATCGCCGTGGAACTGATGGCGCGGGCGTCCGGCCCGTTCGAAAACGACACTGCCCTTGTTTTTTCCAACTACTCGTCGAGCCACCTATCCGACAGCAAGCATGCCCAGGATATCTCCGATGAAGCCAATCCCGTAGCAAGCCCCGCCACTTTTGTCTATACGTTGCCCAATATCGCAATGGGCGAAATCAGTATCCGCCATCAATTGCATAGCGAAAATGTTTTCTTTATTTTTGACAGCTATTTGCCCGAATTCCTCGTGCCCTATGGCCACGCTATGCTGGATGACAGAAAAGCCAGCAGCATCATCAGTGGCTGGACAGAGGTAACGGCTAAACGATGTGACGTATTTTTATACCATGTTGGCCAGGCAGGCCATATACCGTGTACCGTTGAGCACATGAAACGATTATATCAAGGACAAGAAAGAAAATGAGTGAATTGACACAAGAGCTGAAAGCAAAGATCATTACCCAACTAAATTTGGAAGACCTCACTGTGGATGACCTGGACGACAACACGCCGTTGTTTGGGGATGGGCTGGGGTTGGACTCCATCGATGCGCTGGAGCTCATCGTCATGCTTGACAAGGGCTACGGCATTAAACTGGCCGACCCTAAGGAGGGCCGGAAGGTATTCGAAACCATCCAGACCATGGCGGACTTCATTGAGGCAAACCGCAAATGACCCCACCCGAACCGATAGCCATTACCGGAATGGGTGCCATCTCTGCCATCGGCGAAGATGTGGCATCCAATTTCCATTCGCTTGAGCAATCGCGCCATGGCATCGGCCGCATCACCCGGCTGGACACCTTTCATCACGATCGATTAATGGCTGGCGAAATTGACTTGAGCGACAAGGCGCTGTATGAGCGCTTAGCCATCGCTGATCACGAAGCGTACACCCGCAGCACGTTGTTGGCCCTGGTAGCAGCAAAAGAAGCGCTGGATATGGCTGGTTTTGATCGCCATGATGGTTATCGGACAGGGCTCATCTCAGCCACCACGGTGGGTGGCATGGACGCGACGGAGCGATACTATGACGATTACCTGTCTTCTGCCGAACACCGGCATTTTATCCTTACGCATCCCTGCGGATACGGTGCCGAACAAATGGCCCGATACTTTGGGGTGAATGATTTTGTCACGACCATCAGCACGGCATGCTCATCGGCGGCAAATGCCATCATGCTGGGAGGAAGAATGATCAGGGCCGGACTGCTCGACCGTGCTATCGTGGGTGGCGCGGATTGCTTGTCTAAATTTACCATTAACGGCTTCAATTCGCTGATGATCTATTCTGCCACGCATTGCAGGCCGTTTGACGGCAGCCGCGACGGGCTGAACCTCGGCGAGGCGGCTGCCTACCTGGTCCTGGAAACGGCCGGTTTGGCCGCCCGGCGACCCCAAAAGCCGCTGGCTTACCTCAGCGGCTACGGCAATGCCAACGATGCATTCCACCAGACCGCCTCTTCGGACAACGGCGAAGGAGCCTACCTGGCCATGAAATCGGCCCTTCAAGTAGCGGCATTGCACCCTGCAGACATCGATTACATCAATGCCCATGGCACCGCCACGCCCAACAACGATTTGACGGAAGGCCATGCGCTGCTCCGCATCTACGGCTCGAAGGATGCCCTACCCGCCTTCAGCTCGACGAAAGCGTTTACGGGACACACATTGGCAGCGGCCGGCGCCATCGAGGCTGTCTTTTCCATCTTGGCACTGCAACACCAAGTGGTATTCCCCAACCTGAACTTTTCGCAGCCCATTGCCTCACTGGACATCCTGCCACAAACGCAGCTGAAACATCAGCAGATTGACCATGTGCTGTCAAACTCCTTCGGTTTTGGCGGCAACTGCACCGCCTTATTATTTTCGAAAGCACATGACTAAGCCGATATATATCCATGGTAGCGGAAGCATATCCATCCAGCCGACGCACGAGCCCGGATACCGCTTTGAGGCGGTAAAAGCCTATGCGCAAAATCCTGTACCGGCCTGTGATCCCGACTATAAATCGCTCATCCCGGCATTACAGCTGCGGCGTATGAATAAAAGTATGCGGATGGCGATTTTTGCCTCCCGCTTGGCCTTGCAGGAAGCGGGGAAAGAAACCGTAGATGCGGTCATTACCGGTACAGGATTGGGCTGCTTATCGGACTCCGAGCGGTTCGTGGAAACGCTGTTGGCTAATGAGCACGAACTGCTCAATCCGACACCGTTTATCCAGTCGACGCACAACATGGCCGCCGCGGCGATCGCCTTGTCGCTTGGATGCAAGGGCTATAACATGACGTATGTCAATAATGCAAGCGCGTTTGCATCTGCTTTGCTGGACGCCGGCATTTATTTAGCCGAACACCCCGACCATACGGTCCTGTTAGGAGGCGTAGACGAACTCGGCGCGCGGACCCCACGCTTCTGGGAGCTGGCCGGATACCTGAAACACGATAACCCGGTCATTCCGACGCCACTGGCCGCATCTTCGTCTCCAGGAGAAATCGCTGCCGAAGGCGCTTCTTTTTTTGTCGCCTCTCAACAACCGACCAGCCAAACCCTGGGAAAAGTGATTGCTGGGGATACGTGCTATGAAACAGCCGATGCAGTAGCTTTCGTCAACCGCTTCCTGCGACGATACGGATTGGCCGCGGGTGACATCGATGCTGTAGTGCTGGGTTACAACGGCGACATCCGTTACGACGCCGTCTACAGCACGGTAGGCAGCACGCTGTTTGCCGCACTGCCCCACATCGGATTCAAACACATCCTTGGAGAGTACGACACGGTGGCGGGTGCAGCACTTCACCTGGCACTGCGCCTACTGGGCCAGCAGGATATTCCCCAACAGCTTTTGCTTAATGGCATCCGACCTCGCTCCCTGAGGCGCATCCTGATTTACACCCAACGGCGCGGGACAAACCACGGATTGATTTTGGTGGAGAAAGAAGGTTAATCTAATTGGATGAAGCGGCGACGTGTCCCCCCTTCATCAGTCGCCTTATGGATACCAAATGACTAAATAGGATAACAGGCACAATAAACGTCGGAAGCCAGCTAAAGGGAACGTTCAGTATGGCGATATTGGGCTGTTCAAAAGCAAACCGCTGCAAGGGAGAGGGTGCAGAAAGTTCCTGCTCACTTTTTCTTGACCACCCCAAAATAGGCGATAAGCGGCGCGGTAATTCCTGCTATGATATCAAAATTCCTGCCCTCGAAAGTCATCATTTCGGGGACGGCTCCGTTGATGAAAAGCCAGCATAAGACGACTTCCACCGGAATCCTTACCACGTTTATCATCGTTAGTCCGGCAATCGGCAGACTGTCGACAAACTCCTTACCTGTTCTTGTTAAAAATAGCACAGCAGTCCCCAAAATCATGGGCAAAATACCAAATAAAACTATCTTTGGCGGCATGGAATCCGTATCGGTGCTATAAACATATTGGGTCAAAAAGCCCTGAATAACAAGCCAGCTTATCAGAAAACGCAACACGTGTGTTGACTGTTTACGTGTTGTTGCGGCGTTAGACATGCGCAGTCCCCGGTAAAAAAAAACAATGTGGTTAGTGTGGTTAGTCCGAAAACCAATGACACGTATAGCGGCAGGCCAATTATCATATCCGCTAAAGATAAGTAACTTCTGAAAGGAATGCGATAATCAATTTAATGGGCCACCCACTCCAGAAAACTGATGAAAACAACATAGACATTTTTTGTTTTTTGCATAAATGATTGTTTTTCGAGTTGTTCCATGAAGTTGGAATAGCCCCTCTACAACTACTTTCCACAACACCTAGTACGTTTTTTGATAATATTTCTAACTCAACGATTTTGAATACTTCAACGTTCCATACTTTTCATGGCATTAACGAAAAGCAAAATGACGCAGTATTATTACTTATAAATAGCGTTGTGGAGATGAATAAACGAATTATGGATTTACTGGAACGAATTAACAGGGAGAGAGATATTTGAGGAAAATACATTAAATTTGAAACATGGACGGAATAACCGATAAAAGCGAAGAGTATCTTTTCGTGGATAACGAAAAATTTGGACAAGAGCTTTTTGTACGAAGAGAAATTGCTGGAAAGGATTGTCTAGAAATTGCGCAAGAATTTGGCATGGAAGAAACTGAATATCTTGAACTTGAAAATGGTAAGGGGAAAGTCACTACCGAGTTAATACAAAAAGCTGCCAAAATATATAAAACTGACCCTTTGAGACTTATTTCGTCGGTTCCTGGCGCCGTATTTAAGGAAATTGAGAACGCCACGATATTAAATGCATCGAACTTCATACATTTCAGGGAGTGAACGAAAAGCAAAACGACGCTATCCTGAAGCTGATTGAAAATGTGACGGAAATAAACAGCCGCGTGATGGAGTTGCTGGAAAAGAAATAAAAAGACGATTTATAAAAAAGATTCCTATGACATCCTCATTGAAAGAACAGGTTCAAAAAGGTTCGGACGCTGTGCGGGCATTACGGACCAAACGGCTTAACCAAGGTTTGCCATTCATGATTAATGTAAAGGGGATGGACAATGCGACCTGTTATCTTGAATATCCCGATGGCAGTATCCACTTGGTGCGGCAAGCACCGAATGGCACCGATTTCGAAACGATTTATGTGCTTTCGGTAGCTGAATCGAAAAAACTTAAAGAAAAACTGAAATTGGTGGATGCCTAACCTATTTGTCATCACAGGCTCTAACGGCGCGGGAAAATCGGCTTGGATAACCCTTCGCTTTCTGCAAATCGAGTACTTATCCGTGCCAACGAGGGAGGCCATTCCGTGGATTCATTGACCCTTAGAGAGAATTTCTACGGCAATTTAAGGCAGGTAAACGACCGCTTTACTTTATTTGATTCACTAAAAGTAGTCGACACGTCTGAAACGGACCATAAAGACTTGGTTGCGATAGAAAATGGGCACATAATTGATGCTTTACCCATTCATGAGCAACCGGATTGGTTACTGGTACATATGCCAACGATAGCAGCGAAAATAAGAAAGGAATAGAAAAGAGAATTTCCGAGTTGAGAAGGACTATCTCCATTAATTTGGAATACCGCAAAGGCATTGGAGGTTGAGAGATTGAGAAAAATTCTTACCCGGCTAACAAGCGACCCGGATTTTACACTCCCATGTGGTCTGGTCAAAGGGGAAACTTTTTTTGCATAAGCATAACAACCGTCCCCACTATATCATCCAAATCAGTCCGGCCATTGAACGCTTCATTTTGGAAGCTGTACAAATCCAAAAAATTGACCTGACAAACTACGGCCTCCCATCTTCATTTGAGGATTTCAAGAAAGTTTCCAAATCAACGAATAGCAAAGATGACCAACGATTTAAACGCTTATTTAGGGATTTGAAATATATGGGTGGCACCGAATTGGATGTTTTAGCTGGATGGGTTAGTTAGCTTAAAAAGAATCGATATAATATTGATTTATAAGCTATTAAACGCATTTGACTGATTATGGGATTATAAAAAGGGGCTTTGAACCTTCATCCAAAGCCCCTTTAAAAACCCTCCCGTATCCCTGCGCCGGCGTCATTAGCGAAACATTGTGAGCATCCACGAAAAACCTAACACCTGACAGATATTGCAGTACGACTTTTCTATTTGACAAAAAACCATCCGCTGATAGCGAATGGCTTTGATGCTTTATGTTAAATCAGAAAATTAAAGTTTTTCCACTTCCTCGATGGAAAGTCCCAAGCCCCTGGCGATGTCTGCAACCGGCAACCCCATTTTTTTGAACTCGGCAGCAGAACGCAGTTTTTCTTCAAGCTTTTCTTTCTCGGCTTTAGCGCGTTCCTCTTCGCGGGTTTTAGTAGTAGCCTCCTTTACGGCTTCGCTGACCGCGTAATCCAAGATAGCCTTTTTGTCCCACTTTTGTTTTAGACTGGTATCAATCATAAGGCTGGCATATTAAGCGACGCTAAAGTTTTTCCACTTTCTCCACGGGCAACTCAAGTATGTCTGCAATCATGTAGACATCAAAACCACTTTGTTTCATCTTTAAGGCTGATTTCAGTTTCTCTGCCTCTGCCTTAGCGCGTTCTTCTTCGCGGGTTTTAGTAGTAGCCTCCTTTACGGCTTCGCTGACCGCGTAATCCAACACGGCTTTGTTATCCCATTTGCGTTTCAGACTTGCATCATACATGGCGTTTTCAACTGCTTGTTAGTTTTTAACGGTGTTGAAGCTGCCTACGGCGGTTTCCTCCTTTGTTAAATTGGCGTACTCCGCCACGTTAAACAGTTTCTCGAAAATCGGCTTGCGGGTGTAGATCGACACCTTATCCATGCTGCTCATGTTTTTCAATACATAGAGCCACCTTTCGAGGTCTGTCTCCGCTTCATCCTCCGTTTTCACAAAATTAACCAATTCGATGAATATATACCCCAATCCATCGTAGAAAACTTTTCCTGTCTCCCTCTCGCTCAAACAAATATCGTGCAAATAGCGGTCGTCACCCATAGCGTCCAGCGTGAAGTCTTCCAACAAGGCTATGAGGTATACCTCTTTTACGTCATAGGCCCACTCGGAGCGGCGGCCCTTGGGTGCCTGTTCGGTGATAAGACGACTGGTGTAGAATACGGCGCGCTGCTTGAAATTGCCCTGCTTGCCGCGTTGCACCTCTATAATGAAGCACTCGCCATCATCCCCGGTACAGGTGAGGTCGAAGATGGCCGCCCCCTCGTCCTTAGTTTCGCCGTGATGCTCGTTTTTGTTGTAGGTCAAACAACGATGTTCTTGCGCCCGCGGAAAATACTATTGAGCAAGGCAATGAGCAAGTCCTTGTTGGGTTCGGTTCCGAAGAGCTTTTTGAAACCAAAATCTGTAAGAGGGTCAATGTACAAGCCCACTTTCGGTTGTTGTGGATTGGTCATAGGACAAATTTAAGATTTCCAACTTATATTTGCGTGAAACGATCAAGTCTATTAAAATCAATCATTGCTGTCCCTCAATATCTTTTAAGTGGACAGCAATGTTATGACATCATAATATTCGATACCAAGGCCGGTTTTTTCCACAAATTCCTCTTTCGGTAAAGTAAAGGAAAACATGCCGTCTTTGAGTTCCACGTACTTAGCAACCATCAATTGAATCTTCCTTATCGTTTCCTTTTTTTCGGGTGTCCTTAAACTATCTGGCGTACTTGAAAGTGCCATCAGAACGGAATCCATAGGGGGGGGGTTCGTAGCGGTGGAATCCCTGCTTTGGAGTGCCGATGCATTTCCCGTTGGCTGACAACCGTACAATACGACCGATAAAAAGAAAAGGCGAAATATAGTTTTCATGACGCGAATTACTCCCTGTAATTTTTGGCACGGCACCAGGCTCCGATGCAGCGAGTAGCGGTGTAGCGATTTCCGCCATTCATACGTTTAGAATACACACCCACACCGATTAACACCGATTAGTCAAACGCTCATAATAAAAATTGCCTGCATCATGAATAGTTTCAAAACAAAAACGTTATTCAAGGCATTTTGCTCAATCGCCGCTATCGGCATGCTAATGGCTTCCTGTTCCAAAAACGATTCCGATGTGGCCGATGTTGCCTGTTTAGCGCATCTCAATCCCGATACCCTGCGGTTTGTCGTGCTTGGTAAGGAATCGGGGGCAGACCTATTTTTCTCCGATAGCCCGGTCTATGATACCACCGAACTCAAATTGTTCAGGAAAGGGGCGGGCAGCGCACTTGAACCAGCCCATCAGGGCATAGCGGAAAACCGGGGGGACATCCATTTTTTCAGTTACGTCTATCCTGCCGACACCCTTTTCATGCAGATAGCTGACCAACCACTTGACACTATCGCTTTTACGGGGGAAGTCGTTTACAGACCGTGCCCACAGTCCCTTTTAGTTGAGGTGACATTCAATAGCGAAGCGCCCCAAACGGAAGCGCATGGAAGAATTGTGCCCCTTTACAGAAAGGAATAACGAAATGTGCCGCATACAATGGGAGGGTCTGCGGGAATGGTGGAACCGTGTGTCATCTTGCACATCCTGCCGGGCATGGAATACCGGAATGGCGACCGTTTGCTGTATATCGGCATAGCCAGGAACGGAAACGGTTTCCGGGAGCTCAACGAACTTATGACGGAAGCAAATGTCAACGGCCGCACCCTGCCCGAGGTAGCGCCAGCATTTTCAGGCGTGTTCATTTGGCTCTTCCGCTATCGACAAGAAAATTCTTGCTCGACCTCGGCAAAGGATTTGCTTTTATCGGACGACAATATCATTGAGTGGTAGGCGACAATGATTGACAATATTATTAATAAATTTGCCATAAACAGATGATAATGCGTATCACAATTAAACTATCGGTCGATTTTGCATTGTTGGCCCAGCTAATTTTTAAATCCGGACTTCTTTTTGCCCAGGATCCCGAATTGCTTAAAAAACTTGAGCAATATCCGGATAGCCTGGAGCTACATCAAGAATTCATCGAACAGTCTAAAAGCAACATGGATACGCTGATTTCGCAGTACGAAAAACTGCGGGAGAAATTTCCGGCATCCCCCACAATTCCATACACGCTGGGAAAGGCTTTATTTTATCGTAGCCATCCCGAAGCAAGGCGATGGCTCGAATACGCGTTGGAGGCTGATTCCAACCAAGCTGAAGTCTATATGCTGTACGGCATAGACGCGGGGCGCTGGGGGGACTATCAACTTGGCACGGTCTATTTAGCCAAAGCGAGTGAAATGGAGCCGGAGAATCCGGATTATGCATTTTACGAGGCCAACAGCTATGGAATGTATGATCAGGCGACCTACACGGAAAAAATGAACGCGGTAACAAGGGATTTCGCAGGCGATGGAACGGCTGCTAAGGCACTTTATTGGCTTGCGGACAAAGAAACCGACACGCTTAAGAAAATCGCCTATTACCGGGAGCTTTCGGAACGCTATCCGATTGGGGAATTCAGCTTTGCCCGTTCGGGAATGTCCGATTATTTTGATGTGCTGGTCGACAGTGACCTGGAGGCTGCCGAAGCTCTGGCCAAAGGAATCTGGGAGCAACATGCCGATAGCGCCTGGCTACCCCGTCTGCGTGGTGCTCAAAAGTTACTACGGTCGGAAGGGCTATTGAAGTCAGGAAGAACTGATGAAGCAATAGATTCCCTCAGCGTTGCGGTAGCATCCAGCATTTCCGCGATTTCGCGCAGGGCGGTCTTGCTAAAAGCCGATGCCTTTGCATCACAAGGTGAACAACGCCGTTCCATGGACGTGCTCAAAATGTTCTTTCTAGCCAATCCCGACATCGTCGTTTAAGAAAAGACGGAATCTTTGGGGGTGTCTGTCGGCATGGATAGACAGCAAGTCAAGGATTTCATAAAGTCTGCCTTATTGAAAGAGGCTCCTGCAGCTACCGATTTACGCGGCACCGGTTATGCCGACCACCAACCAATTAAACTAAGCGATTTCCGTGGCAAGACTATACTGCTGACATTCTGGTTTCCCACCTGCGGGCCTTGCCATGCCGAGTTCCCCCACTTTGAAGCTGTGTTACAAAAAATGAAGGGGCAGCATGAAATCGCATATATCGGTGTGAATATCGTACATGACCAAGATGACTATGTCATGCCATTCATCAAAAAAGGGAGTACCTCTTTCATTCCGATGAAAGATTCCCCAGATGAACGGGGGAATTTGGTCGCTGAAGCGGCGCCCACGAATTACCTTATTGATAAAGATGGGCGGATCGTGTTCAGGGACTTCCTTATCAACGACAAGAACCGGGGTCTTCTGGAGCTGATGATCTGGCTTGTGGGGTGAAGTGGATATGTTTCAATGCCGGTACAATCGCGGAGTGGTGCCTGAAAACGTTTTTTGTACTTTTGGTAACAAGGATGGCATGCTTATAAAACCACTAACTTCTAAAGAAATAGGGGCGCAATTCCGAAGAATTGAAGCGTGCCGATGAAGCGCGAGGCCGTGAAAGGAAATGCCAATGAGCTTGACCTCGCATTGCTGGAAGACAGGGTGGCGCTACGGCAGGGAAAAAAGCAAATCTATGCCAAGCTGATCAAGCAAGCAAAAAAACAACTTAAGCCGTCGGAGATCATCCTGATGGGTCACTCGCAGGGAGCCAGAATAGTTGCAGAAATGGTTCAAACCCCTGTAATAGACAAATTTGTTTATATGTCGGCCTCCCCATTAGGTAGAATGTTTTATGCGGGTATAGATTCTGCGGCGTATAATAATATTTTGTACCGTAACGATAGTCCGGATAGACTGGAGGTTGAGTTTGAAATGGGGGATTCTTATAAAACCTGGAAGTCCTATTCCTATTCGCCTATGATTTCAATAGCAAGCACGCGAAAGCCATTGTTGATTGTCTATGGGGATAAGGATAAGTCTTGTGTGCAATGTGATATGTTCCATACCCTGAAATGGAAAAATAAAAATATAACAATAAAAAAATACAATGGACTGAATCACAACTTCTTTAACGAAAACAACCAGTCTAATTGGAAAGAAGTCATTGCCGATGTTGACAAGTGGATAAAATCAAATTAAGCGCCATGGCTTTAAATTGAATTCTTATTTAATAGCAAGCTTTTCCTATTATGGGGTTTCCCCCAGCCAAAAAGAAGGAATAGACAGCTTTATGTCTGAATTTTGTGACGTGAACGATTTAGGTGACTTCCTGATAAAAGAAATGGGAATGTACATAGATAGCGACCTACG
Source organism: Parapedobacter sp. ISTM3 (assembly GCF_016533505.1). Lineage (NCBI taxonomy): Bacteria > Pseudomonadati > Bacteroidota > Sphingobacteriia > Sphingobacteriales > Sphingobacteriaceae > Parapedobacter > Parapedobacter sp. ISTM3. The sequence continues at coordinate 94,139 of NZ_JAENGN010000008.1, forward strand.
GAACTCTTATCTGAACGCCTACGTGTTAACGTCAAACTTCAAAAATGCTATCTAGTTTAAGCCTTTTGCCATATTGGTACTGTTATAAAATACTACTCCGTCAAATGCCTTAAGCAATGGTATATAAAAGAACGACTGTTTTAGTTCCGTGGCACCGATTGATCTCATGTAGGGAAATCTAGACAGCTGCTTAGCGAGATTCCTGTCATGTCGAATTTCGTTGAGATCCAAGAAAAAATTTTTTGGCTTGCATCTGGCGAAAACATACTCTATTGCATTTTTCTTTGAAGTGGCCGGGTAATGCACCGACTTTCCGAAAAAACGCACACTGCCTTCGTTAAACGTAAATGCCAACGCATAATATCGGTCATTAAAATGCTGTTTCAGGTAGTATCCCATTCGGTAGGATGCACTCAGTTTTGTGTTTGCGATATGGCCGTTGTGCGGCCATACCACCCCGTTACCTTCCGGAGCGATATTTTCGTGTATCCATATAATATTGCTGGCCATCAACTGGTCTCTTATATCCCTTACCTGCTTCGCATTCTTCACGGCCCTAATTTGAATGCCGCGCTTGAGTAGTATCGTGTACAAAGTTAATTCCTTGTCTTTATGGTTTTCGGATATTGAATCCAGTGTTTTAAAAAGCCTTTCGTTGGCGGCTTCTACAGTTTTTGATACCGGAACAGTATACTCATATGAATGTTCTTTAAAAAGGGAATCGAGCAATTTTAATTGTTGCTTTGTTTCAATATCCACGGAATAGGACGTCAGTATGTTCCGTATTCCGCGGGAAATATGGGGCACATACATGTCTATTCCATAGACAGAAACCCTGTTTACTTCTTTACAGCCCATGTTGTAAGCTTTAATGCCTTCCAGCATGTTATAAACTTCCTTTGTTTTATAGATGCCGAAAAGTCCGGATTGCCTGACGGCCTCTTTCAGATCGTTTCGGTTCGGGTCGCGTAAAAAGTCATTGAGCGCGGTAAGACCTACGTAATCACTTTCAAAATAAACTGTCTTAACGATGCCTTTTTTTATCAGGGTAAGTATAATATCCGCCTTGCCTTCAAAAAACTCCTTGGTGCCGTGAGTTGCTTCCCCCAGACCGATTATACTGTAATTCTCCAACTTGTCCGAAATTTTGGTATGATCGAATCTATCCCCGCCGAACATTATGGGGATGACGTGAGTATTTAAGCGGTCCGCAAGTTGTTCCGTGGCATTTTGGGAGACACATTCCAGACTTAACATGGCAAGAAAAAAAACAGGTAAACAGATGTATGTAGATAAGGGCTTAAACATAGGCAGCAATACTAATTGTAATAAAAAGGATTTGTTATAAAAAGCAAAATAAAAAAAAATAGAATAGTAAGCCTTCCATTTCCTGAAATCCAAGCCTGTTTCACGTTTTCTTCCGGAGGGTTTCTATAACATTCCTAATTCTTTGGGTATCCGATGTCGGGGTAGCATCGGCGTCAATAATTTGCATCAATGTGCAGTCAGCTACTTAAGTTTAAACTGATTAAACAGCGAATTTATGAAGAGACACGGGGATACGTTAAGTAAATCCTGAAAACAGCATCTAATCGGTGGCCTCGTTGTTTCATGGAGAGCGAGTCGAAGCTGGCTGCTATCGAGGATTTCATCGACCAAACACTAAAAAAACCGACCAAAGGGAAGTTGAGCATAAACGACTTCGTGGGCACCCTCTCTAAGCGTGAAGCGGATGAAATGAAAAAGGCCATAGCCGAAACCCGCAAAATCTCATTTTCCATACCGGGAATCATTAGACAAAATACCGAGAAAAAAGAGATCAAATCAGCTTCTATCATCTTATCATCTAATTAAACGGCTAAACCTACCAAACATAATGCTCCGGGATACCATATGCCAAACTTTACGATTCAAAAATAGCAAGCCGGTCCATTTACATGAATCCCGAAAATCAGGGATTTTTTTACATCGTATGCAACCTTAGTTTTGTAAAATGACATTTAAATTTAAACAAGGAATGAGAGAAATTAATGCATACCTGCTGTTATTGGGAAGTATGCTGTTAAATTTTTCTCTTGCGATCGCACAAACAACGATCAATCATGAAAATATTTTCTCCCTTCGGCATACGTGTGTAGGAATACCAGAAGACGATAAACTTCGTATCTATGCCCTTAAAAAACGGAATTGGCAGCTCATGGACAGCATCCCCCTTCCGAAAGATTACAAGGCATTGGACGGCAATATCAGAAGAGTCTACATCTTGATGGAAAACCAGATGGTGTTCCATGGCTTTTATGGCGAGCCTAAGGATACCCTCCTTTTCAGCGATAGCATAAAGATGAATGGAATAACGCATTGGATAAGGACACCCCATTCTACGGAAAAGGACATCTGGATATATGAAAATGAAAGGATAGCTGCCTATGTCAAAGACGGGGAAAAATGGCTGAAAATAGACATGTATGAACATCTTTCACGTATGCTGAACAATGAAGGTGTGAAACCTTTAATAAAAGAAAACGTTACAAGACCTTTTAAAAAACTGTATTCCTTTGAAAATGAAGCCGGCGAGCATACCGTTGCTGTTCATGATGATAAAATGATATTCTACCGTTACGAATTGCCTGCGGTGTATAGGGAAGCACGCAACATTGATTTTGAGGAAAAATATGGTCATTCGCTCCCTTCTCCAAAAGAAATGGAATTTGTACTGCAAGACGGAGCCATCACAGCTTTTGTTTACGACCGGCGGATGGTTGCCGTCGTTTTTCCGGGCTTGATACGGTTTTACCGATACGATTTCGGTCGGAAAAAATGGACGCAAATTCCGGATGTACCTGATTTGGCTTACGGCGCATGCTGCATGTACCCCGGTGGGCAGAGCAAAGCACATTAGTATGGAGGACACCACTTTCAGGGAAGAGCTGATCAGTTATTAAATGCCCATGGAAATAGTGGATTTATTGGTCAGTATGGCAAAAGGAATCAGGTCGGGTGAATTTTCCTATATCGATAATACACTTGAAAAATTGTCGGCAGAAAACCGTTAACTTTGAATGAGTACGTAAAGAGCTTATAATTATGCTGTTCAAAGAGATCCATTTAAGCGGAATAAAATCGGGCAGAATAACCCTCGCTTTCCGCAGGTGGCAAAAGGCTTCAGTAAAAAGCGGAAGTCTTTTGCACACTTCCATCGGCTTGGTTGAAATCCGTAAAATTGGAGCCGTAAGCGAAAACAATATAACCGACAAAGATGCGCGGAATGCAGGTTTCACAAGCAAAGAGCAATTAATGAAATCCCTTACCCGCAGCGGCACTGGAACGATTTTCAAGATATCTGTCGGCTATCATTCCGCAGATCCAAGGATAAAACTACGGGAGCAAACAGATCTGTCAGAACAGCAATTCAGCGATTTAAAGCACAAATTGGAACGGTTGGACAATCGTAGCAGGCAAGGGCATTGGACAACAAAAACCTTGTTGACGATAAAAGATAATCCCAACTTGCATGCCATTGGTCTGGCAAAACTGACAGGCTTTGAAAAAGAGTGGCTAAAATTGAACATCCGGAAACTGAAAAATCTGGGCCTCACCATCAGCCACCCTGTAGGTTACGAGCTTTCGCCACTGGGTAATGCATATATTAAGATGCGTTTATCGAAAAACCATGGTAAAATGGACGGATAGGAGGCAAAAAACAATTATCTATCCGCCGTTTCCCCTTATCCACCGAATACAGCATGCCCGGAAATCCGATGTTTTCTATGAACGGGACCTTTTGCCATTCATTGCTTTCAAATCGCTCGATACGGTATTCGCTTCCCGCACCCAATTCCCCATCCGAATTGTTTGTGAACTTATAGACTGCTTTCTTTTCTTCTAACTATAAAACTCATTGGGGTGAACCTCCATAACGACTTCGCGCCCAGCACGGTCATTTTTCATTTCCACCGTTTCATCGGGGATGGCTGTTTTTTCCGGTTTTGCCGTATCCCGCAATCTTGTTCCATTGGAACACGAATAACAAAGGATTGCGATTGTAATTGAACAATTGGAATTTCCGTAGCATCATCTAAATCGGATAGTACACATAGACAGTTGCAAAATACAAAAAATGAAAACGAACGCCATACATGACGGAATGAAACCCATCCCGGTAAGGGCATTCAACAGAAAATTGAGCCAAGGGATATAATAAAGTCCGGCTTCAGTGATCGGCCGGACTTTTCCTTTATCGTCGATCCTTCCGGATCGCAGGGGCAATCATTGCCCTGTATTTGTGCACATACGTGCATGGTCAAATTATATCGAAATTAAGTGACGGCTATGTCAGTGAAGGTTAACCGTTCCTTTTTTTCATCTGCTTCTCTTCGAGCTTTTTTTTGATCTTTTCTTGTTTAATCGCTTTCGGATCCTTCGTTGATTTTTTCAATTCCCTATTTCTTTTTGCCATTTTTAAGTACATTTTAATTCAACATCAATTTGTACCCCTTACTGATACCTGGATATCAAGCACGAGTAAGTATAGTAAAAGAGGATTTTTTCTTAGAAGAGGAAGGTACACCCGCCGCACCTTCCCAGATACAGGAAAATCAGTTTCACCTTAAATCGTATTTTAGTTATCAGTAAAAAATGAACCCCAACGCAGAGCTTGCAACCGGCTTCATCGCTAAAACCCCTAATATACGATTATAATTTGATATGGCCATGCCATCCGTGACCATGGGGGACAATAATCCAATATCTTTGCCTTATCAGCACATTTTGCCTATATTATCGCACCGTCATCAAGGATTTTTACACATGTTTAGGCATACGGGACAGAAAAGAAATTATAAACATAACCTGAGGCTGGCTACACTGCTCTGCCTTACCGCGGGATTGGTAAATGTTGGCGGCCTGCTGGCGTTTAACGTTTTTACTACCAATGTTACCGGGCACGCCGCCCTGCTGGCTGACGCATTGTCTCTGGGCCAATTGGTTACCGTTTGGCATATTTTGGCCTGGCTTTTTCTTTTCCTCGCCGGGGCATTCTTTTCGGGTATATGCATCCGGCAGGCCGGTGTAGACAGAATCTATTCCTACGTCGTTCCGCTCATCGTCGAAATCACGATCCTCTTGGTGGTTGGCTTTCTGACGCCCGGCGGCAGCGTCGGAATCGAGTACCTGGCCGGAACCCTCCTTTTCGCTATGGGATTGCAGAATGCTCTGGTTTCAGCAATATCCGGCTCCGTTGTCAGGACAACTCATCTTACCGGTATGTTTACCGACCTGGGCATCGACATGGCCGAAATGGCATCCGATCGTTCGAAGGGAAAAGCGTCTTTGAAAAAGCGGATAACGCTTCGGCTGGTTATCATTCTTTCTTTCATCCTGGGTGGCGTAATTGGCGGATTTATCTTCTTAAAAATAGGATCCGGCACTTTCTACATTGCAGCTGCGATCCTCGCTTTTGCGATGTTCTATGATATTTTCCGCGTGCACGCCCGGAGGTTGATCCACCGGATCGTCCTAGCCAACACCTATCCACGAAGGAGGAGAAAACGCCACCGCATCGAAAAAATATGATGAGATGATCACCTGCCGATGATGAGAAATTCAGTGCGGCACGCACGATATCGTGAACCCTGTTTCAAAAGCGGATTATTTTGAGCCAGGCAAAGAATACGTGCACATGATACCCGACAGTCTATGCACGGTGGAACAGCAGGAAGTTCACGAAAAAGCTAAAAAGAAGATTCCCCGCATCTACGTCGAACAAGTGGTGGTTGAGGACAGCCTTCTGGAGTTAATCAAGCCAAAATTTGCTGTAAAGGATACCATAAACCCTCTTTTTGACGAAAAACCATATATTTGGTATTAATGCTTACAATGATCTCGCCAATCAAGCGTACTTATAGGGATTTTCGCCTTTTCTTAAGGAATCCAGTTAACCTGCCTGCTGAAGACCAGACTGTAAAGCACAAAATCAGTAGGCTTTTTTCGGTTTTAGCGATGGAAATTCCGATTGTAGCCGCTATAGGAGCGATGATTTATGGTATAGGAGAAATCGGATTGCTCGATACAGACACGCATAAAATAGGCGTATTATTTCAAAAAATGCCATTGTGGAAATTTATACTTTTCGGAGTAGTTGTAAACCCTTTCATTGAGGAATTGATTTTTCGACTTTATTTGAGATTTAATCCCAAAGGACTGTCAGGTTATTCTTTGTTATCGGCGTCGGCTATCGGCAAACGAATGATGAAAAAAATTGAGGCATACTTGACCCATCTTTGGCTAAACAAATTTCATCTGGTTTTCTTTTCTTCGGCACTATTATTTGCCATTTTTCATTTATCAAACTACCAATTTTCGATAACAGTTTTACTATTGTCACCATTGCTCGTTGCCCCTCAATTCATCACAGGTCTTTTTTTAGGTTATTTGCGGATTAAGTATAGCTGGATGTTGGGATATTTTATGCACGCAATTCATAATGCCTTTTTTATATCATCATCACTTATCATTATAAATTCTTTTGATATTCAATAAAAACGGTAGGGAGGACAACGAGTAAATATCTCCAGGGAAGACAGGGTGAACTACCAGCAAATATCGGATCAACGCACAGCTTACGTACGAAGCCAAGGTGTGCGGGAGTATCCACTTCCCGGTGCCGTCTTTTAAATACATCTTGACAGGCAAGTCGGCAACGCACTTGCCGATGTGCCCAAAGAAACCCTGTTCTATGATGGAAAGCAGAATGTTTGCTATTTGTTTTGACTTTAGCTAAGTTTGCGTTTTATACGTACTTCTGCTCTTGCTGGTCATCATCTTATTAAGCTTATTCTTAAACGTTTTTTGGGTAGCCGCGCTGCTTATCATGGCGATTGGCTTAATCGGTATCGCCCTCGGTGCGTTCAACATCCAATGGAATTTCTTCGTCAAGGCGATACATAACGGCCAGACCCATTCACGGCAAATCGCCCTCACGTTCGACGATGGCCCGCATCCCGTTTACACACCACGGGTGCTCGACCTGTTGGATAAATACGCTGTCAAAGCTACCTTTTTCTGCATCGGCAGGCAAGTGACACAGCACCCGGAAGTGGCCTTGGAACTCCATAAACGGGGACATCTTATCGGCAACCATTCCTATACCCACGCCCCTACCATCGATTTCCACACAAAGGTAAAATGGCTGGGGGAAATCCATCGGACGGATGCTGCCATTGCGGCTTGTATCGGCCACAAACCATGCTTTTTCCGCCCCCCTTACGGGGTAACCACGCCGCACCTGGCAGGAGCCATCCGCGTGAGCGGCCACTCCGTAATCGGCTGGCGTGTACGCCCTTATGATACCGCAAGACGCACCCCCGACCGCATCGTGCGTACTATTCTGAACAAGACCAAACCAGGTGATATTATCTTGCTCCACGACACCCATGACCGCATCGTACCGGTTTTGGAACAGTTGTTGCCAGCACTTAAAAGACGGAATTTCACCATGGTCACCGTGGAGACATTAACCCAACGACATGCGTATGCGTAAATATCGGTTATTGACAATTGTGCTGCTGGCTGCTTGCACGGCAGGATTTGCCCAGCGGAAGGCACTGACCCCTGCGGAGACGGCTGCATTCAAGGAAAAGGTAATCGCCAATACCCGGAACCTGAAATCGTTAGAAAGCAACTTCACACAGTCGAAGCAACTGAGCTACATGGAGCATGCCGTCAAAGCCTCCGGCAAGCTCTATTTCAGGGCTCCGCAGGACATCCGGTGGGAATATCGCCAACCAACGAGCTATGTAATTGTCTTTGACCACCAAACCATGTTTATCGATGAAGGCGGCAGCAAACCGAAGCAAATCGATTTGGCTGCCAATAGGCGACTGAAAGGGCTGAGCGGCCTTTTGGTAGGCACCGTGCAGGGTGGAAACGTCGTAGACGAAAGCCGTTTTGTCGTCGATTATTATCGGGCAGGCTCGGGATATGCTGCTATCCTGAGGCCGAAGGACAAAGCGCTGCAACGGTACATCAAAGAGGTGGAACTGACATTCGATGGCAGCACGTTTTTGATAAACCGGATTAAGATCATTGACCCAACGCAAGATTTCACGTTGATTGACTTCGAAAACCAACGCAAAAATGTGGCGATGCCTGAAGAGCTATTTGCCATCAAATAGCCTGGTTTCGTAGCCTATATGCGGCGGATTTTTTACTTTTGCCTGCTATGTCGCTTTTACCCAACTTTTATTCATTGACAGCGTTTACGACGCATGGCCAAAAGGTGTCGGCCTCCATTGCCATAAACAAGGCACATCCGGTATTTCAGGGCCATTTCCCCAACCACCCTGTGACGCCGGGCGTATGCATGATGCAAATCATCAAAGAACTGGCTGAAAAATGGGCCGACTGCTCGCTTGTGCTGCGAACTGCAAGGAATGTAAAATTCATGGCCATCATCAATCCCGAAAACCATCCAAACATTCATGTAGAACTGGATGTTGAAGAAGAAGATGGGCTGCTTGCCATCAAAAGCACTACCTCATTTGAAAATACGGTAGCGCTCAAGTTTAGTGGCGTCTTTCAAAAAATTTAGGTCATGAAGAAGGTGATTTTTCTCTTTGCTATAGTATCGTGGACGGTGCTGGCACAAGCGCAGGAACTCAATAACCTCCGGCTATTGTACAAAGATGCGACCAAATCTGAAGAACAGGCACGTGCATTTTTTGAACCGCTGAAGAACGTCTCAATGTCAGATAAGCCGGTTTTTGTGGCCTACAAGGGCTCAGGGATGATGCTACTCGCCCGGTATGAAAAGTTATCGGAACGAAAAGCCAAAGTCAAGGAAGCGGCGGAATGGATTGAACAGGCGGTGGCAAAGGACCCTGACAATGCTGAAATCAGGCTGATCCGCCTCAGTGTGCAGGAACATCTCCCCAAATTTCTCCGGTACAATCAGGATATTGAGGATGACCGTGAATTTGTACAACAAGCACTCCCCTCGCTGAAAGATGAGGGATTAAAGGCCATGATTAATGGCTACTTTGATGAATTTTCAAAAGAATGAGCCACCAACCTAAATGACTTCCAACGAGGTATTAGCCGCTATCAACGCTTGCGTCATCATCCCCACCTATAATAATGGCAAAACACTTAAGCAAGTGCTGGATGGAGTGCGCCGGTATACGTCCGATATCATCGTTGTAAACGACGGCTCAACCGATGAGACCGCGCGCCTATTGGCCCCATATACAGATTTGACGATTATCCACCTGCCTCGAAACAGCGGAAAGGGCTTTGCCCTTCGCACAGGTTTCCTCGAGGCCGACGCCAAGGGATTTGACTACGCCATCTCCATTGATTCGGATGGTCAGCATTTTCCTGATGACATTCCGAAATTTGCAGACGAAATCCAGCGCAACGGGCCGGCATTGCTCATCGGGGATCGCAACATGAACCAAGCAGGCATTCCCGGCAAGAGTAGCTTCGGCAACCGGTTTTCAAACTTTTGGTTTCGGTTTGAAACGGGCATCACGCTTGCCGATACGCAATCCGGTTTTCGGCTTTATCCCCTTAAACAAATCCGGAATATCCGCTTTTATACCACCAAATTCGAATTCGAGGTGGAAGTAATCGTCAAAGCAGCCTGGCGCGGTATTCCCGTTCGCAATATCCCGGTCAAGGTGTTGTATAATCCTGCGGAACGCGTGTCTCATTTCCGGCCGTTTCGCGATTTTACGCGCATCAGCATCCTCAATACCTGGCTTGTTGTGGTCACCTTACTTTATATCCGCCCCAGAGCGTATCTCCGTACATTCAGGGAAAAAGGGTTCAAACGGTTTTTCCTTGAAGATTTACTGCACAGCGACGATTCGACGTCAAAAAAAGCTTCATCCGTGGCTCTCGGCGTACTCGTGGGACTTTCCCCGCTTTGGGGATTCCAGACGATTACGGTTTTTTTTCTGGCGTTTGTACTCCGGCTCAACAAGCTCATTGCTTTTGCTTTTTCGAATATCAGCCTTCCGCCACTTATACCGTTAATCATTTACGCGGGATTACAAGTTGGCGCCTTCGTCTTGGGGGAGCCTACGGGAACGTCGTTCCAATGGACCAATATCGGGACATACCGGGCTTTTATCCAACAGCACTTAACGGAATACATCATAGGCAGCCTGGTGCTGTCCATCGTCACGGCTGCGGTATTTGGGGTTGGCACTTATTTACTGTTGAATATAAAGGAAAGACGAAAGGTATAGGAGCAATTTATAATTCTATTAACTTTGCCTACCTAACAGCTTGGTGAATTGGCCTCCGTTTTTTATACCATATTCCGCTACTTTCAGAAGCACAGAACCGCTTTCTTCCTCGCTGTCATATTGGGCTTCGCGCTGATAGGCTATTGGAGCAGCCGAATCCGCTTTGAAGAGGATATCATGAAGCTCATCCCCGCGGGTGAGGATGCTGAACGGGTGGCCAATGTCATGCAATCCGTTAAGTTTGCGGATAAAATTGTCATCAACGTGGCTACGCCGGAGGCGGATAACATTGCCGCGTTGCAGGAATATGCCGACGCTTTTGCCGAGGCTATCGAACGGGATGCGGCGCCTTATATCCAGCGCCTGCAGGTACAATTGGCAGACGACCAGCTCCTGGAGCTGATGGAGGTGGTCAGGCACAACCTGCCGCTCTTTCTCACGGCAGACGACTACCGGCGTATCGACTCGCTGCTGGCACCTGACTCCGTTGCAACAAAGATACAGGAGGCCTATCAGACGATAGCTGCTCCCCAGGGCCTGATCACGGCATCGCTGGCAAGGCAGGATCCCCTGGGAATGACCTACATGGGGTTGCGTAAATTTCAGCACCTGCAATCCGGTGGGCAGTTTACTTTGGAAGACGGCTATCTGATAGCCCGCAGCCGAAAAAACCTGCTGGCGTTCATCACGACAGCCATGAGCAGCAGTGAGACCGCCCAAAACACCCAATTTATTAAAATCCTTGACGGCACCATCAGGGATTTAAACGCGCAGTTCGAAGGGCGGGCGACCGCATCGTATTTCGGTGCGGCAGCCATGGCTGTAGCCAATGCCCAGCAGATCAAGCGGGATATTCAAGTGACATTATCCATAGCGCTGATAGCCTTGGTCGCGCTCTTTATTTATTTTTACCGGCGGGCGTACATTCCCTTGATTATTATTGTCCCTGCTGCGTTTGGAAGCCTGATGGGCATGGCGGTGCTTTATTGGCTCAAAGGCACGATATCTGCCATATCCATCGGCATCGGTTCGGTGTTGCTGGGCCTCACGCTGGATTACTCGCTGCACATTTTAAGCCATTACCGTGGTACCGGCGACATAAAAAAGTTGTTCGACAGCACGACAAAGCCGTTACTAATGTGTGCCATATTCACAGCGGTAGATTTCCTTTGCTTATTGTTCTTACGCTCCGATGTACTGAAAGACCTGGGGATTTTCGCGGCTGTCAGCGTATTGAGCGCCGCGTTATTCTCCTTAATCTTCATTCCGCAGGTATACGCACCGCACCGTGCTATCCGGGCACGACAAAACACCTTTATCGATGCGATCGCGCGTTATGACTTCAGCCGTAATAAATGGGTACTGGGGGTAGGCGTCGTCCTGGTCACCGTGAGCCTGTTCACCTTCCAGCGAGTTGGCTTTAATGACGATTTAGCGGCGTTGAACTACCAACCTCCTCACTTAAAACAGGCCGAAGAAGCGTTGGACTCACTCAACGATTATGCTGCGAAATCCATTTACCTCGTTGCATATGGCGATACCTATGACGAAGCCCTGGATAAGAACAGCGTTCTGCACCGCCAACTGGAACAGTATGAAGCCCAAGGTGTCATCCACAGTTTCCAGTCGGTGGGAAACATCGTGTTTTCAAAAGCGCAGCAGCAGGAAAAGATCGATCGATGGCGCCACTTTTGGTCGGGCGGCAAAAAGGAGCGGCTGATGCGGCAGCTTATTGCCGATGGCCGGAACGTCGGCTTCAGGGAAAACGCATTCGAGCCTTTCTTCGAGATGCTATCACGGGACTACGTGTTGCTGGACAACGATGACCTAGCCTTGCTGAACAGTCTTTTCCTGGATGAATTTGTTGCATCGCGCGAACGCCTGACCACCATCACCACCCCGGTGAAACTCGATGATGAACGCGCTGCCCAACTTATCCAGTCATTGACAGACCATGATGCGGGGGTACTGGCCATTGACCGGAAACATTTGCAGGAAACGCTATTGAACAATTTAGAAACCGATTTCAACAACCTGTTTTTCATTGCGTCCATAGCGGTATTTGTCGTCATTTTCTTATTTTTCGGCAGTCTGGAGCTTACGTTGGTAACCAACATCCCTATCTTCCTGGGTTGGCTGGTGACACTGGGCCTGATGGGTGCGCTTGACATCCATTTTAATGCTTTCAATATCATCATTACCACACTGATCTTCGGATTAGGAGTGGATTATTCCATCTTTGTGACGAAGGGATTGCTGGAACACTACACCTACGGCCGCCAAGATATGCCGGCATACAAGTCGGGGGTTGTTATGTCTGCTTTGGCGACCATCGGCTGCTTCGGCATCCTGGTGTTTGCCAAACATCCGGCCATACGGTCCATTTCCATCATCCCACTTATCGGGCTGTTGGTGGTAGTCCTGATGTCGTTTTCCATACAGCCTTGGCTATTCCGCACCTTTATCAGCGCCCCCCAGCAACGAGGCAATACGCCGTGGCGTATTGGCAATTTTATACTCACCGGCTTCACGTTCGGCTATTTCTTTCTGGGCGGCCTGTTGGTAAGCCTATTGGCGCAGGTATTGATTCCTTTCCTCCCCCTTGCGAAGCAGAAAAAGTTCTGGCTGCTCCATCGCGCCATGCAACTGTTTTTTCATAACCTGATGTTTCGCACGCCGGGCGTACGGATGACCATCCTCGGCGATAGGCAGGCAGCTTACGAACGACCAGCCATCGTGATTGCCAACCATACTTCCATCCTGGACACCCCGACGATGGGCCTCTTACACCCGCTGCAGATTTTTATGATGAATGACAGGCAGCTCCGCTCGCCGTTTTTCGGGCGGCTGATGCGTATGGTCGGTGCTCATCCGGCATCAGAAAATAACCAGGAAAGCCTGGAAAAACTACGGAAAAAAGTAGAGCAGGGCTATTCCATCATCGTATTTCCGGAAGGCACCCGTTCGATGACGACCGCGATACAACGCTTCCACAAAGGTGCCTTTTTCCTCGCCGCCCAATTAAAGGTTGATATACTGCCCGTACTGATTCATGGTAATGCCCATGCCTTGCCGAAAAACGACAACATGCTTAAGACCGGGCCTATTACCATGAAGCTACTTCCCCGAATCAGACATGACGATCCGGCATTCGGCACGACCTATCGTGAGCGCACGAGGCGGATAGCTGCGTATTTCAAACAGGAGTTCAGGACGTTGCGCAACGAGCGGGAAGGTGCGGACTACTTCCGGTCCAAGCTCTACTTCAACTACTACTATAAACCTAAGGCCATCCAACGCGAAGTGAAGGCCGTCTTCAACGCTCAACGGGCCAATTATCACCGGATTCTACGGATACTTCCGCCAGATGGCCGTTTTTTCCATCTGGGGTGCGGCTATGGTGTACTGGACTTTCTGCTGGTGTATGACAGTGCAACACGGCAAGTAACCGCATGGGATCCAAACCCTGAAAAAGTCCTCGCCGCACAACATACTTTTACCGTGAACCGGTATCCGCTCCGGTTCTTGGCGGAACCACAGCCTGCAAACGACTTCCAAGTGCTGATTGTATCCGGCAGGATGGCACTGGATTGGATGCCGTATGTACAAACGGCGGAATGGTTGGTATTGGAAAACGTAGAAACAGGAGAAATGAGTATCTTAGCCGAGCTGGGGTTTGAATCGATTTTTGACCATGAAGGAATAACGATTTTACGGAAGCATGCACGGATCATATGATGTCATTGTCATTGGTAGTGGCTTGGGCGGGCTGGTGTGTGCCACTACCCTGGCCAAAGAAGGCCTTAAGGTGCTGGTGCTGGAGAAAAACAAACAGTACGGCGGCAATTTGCAGACATTTGTGCGCAACCGGTGTATTTTTGATACCGGCGTGCACTATATCGGCGGGCTGGATCGGGGACAAAATCTTTACCAATACTTCCAATACCTGGGCATTGCGGACAAACTTCGGCTGAAGCGCATGGATCAGGATGCCTTTGATGTGGTGACCTTTGATAATGATCCCAACGAGTACCCCTACGCCCAAGGCGGGGCCAACTTCGTAGAACAGCTTAGCCGTCATTTCCCGGAAGAACGTGCTGGCATTGAACGATTTTACATGCAAATGAAAGCCATCTGCCAGCGTTTTCCACTCTATCGTCTTGATATGGACGAACAGTACCAATGGAATGCGGAGACGCTCGGCCTTAAAGTAAGCGATGTCATCGACAGTTGCACGGCGAATCCCAAACTGCGGGCCGTACTCGCAGGCACAAACCTGCTTTACGCCGGGATAAAAGATAAAACACCGTTTTACGTGCATGCCCTATCCATCAACTCCTACATCGAGAGTGCTTGGCGATGTATCAATGGCGGCGGCCAGATAGCTAAATTGCTCATCAGGGAGCTCCATCAGCATGGTGGGAAAGCGCTCAAACACCAGGAAGTGACACAGTTTCATATTGAAAACGGTTTATTGCAGTCAGTAACCACGGCAGCTGGCAACAACTACCGGGCGGAAACCTTCATCTCCAATATGGACCCTAAAAAGACCCTCCAGCTAATCGGCGACTATCCGATACGCAAATCCTACGCCAGCCGCATACGCCGGGCCGAAAACACGATTTCATCATTTAGCCTATACCTTGTACTGAAACCACGAAGCTTGCCTTACCTTAACCGGAACTATTATCACTTCAAAGACGAAGCGAGTGTGTGGAGCAATGCCCACTACCGGACAGCCGACTGGCCAAACGGCTACATGGTATCGATGAACGCGAAGCATGACAACGACAGCTGGGCCGACACGATGACCGTATTTACCTACATGCGCTTCGACGAGGTAAACGAATGGGCAAACACATACAATACCGTCGCACAGACCGGCCATCGCGGTGACGGCTATGAGCAATTTAAACGCTTGAAAACCGAAATCATGCTCGACGAACTGGAAAAGAAGTTTCCTGACCTCCGCAGGTATATAGATGCTATCTATGTGTCCACGCCATTGACCTACCGTGACTATATTGGCAATGAAACGGGGGGCATGTATGGGTTTGTGAAGGATGCCAATCAACCCTTGAATAATTCGCTGCCCCCCCGCACCAAAATCAAGAATTTGCTGCTTACAGGGCAGGGCGTCAGCATGCACGGCATCTTGGGCGTAACCATAAACGCCATACTCACCTGTACGGAACTGTTGGGTAAGGAATATCTTCTTGAAAAGATTACCGCTGCGAATCAAACACAACCCCTAATCGAAGATTCTTATGGCAACGCTTAACTTACAACCGCTCGAACGCATATCCGCCATCGACAAGGAAACCTTTATCAGCCGCTACTACCGCCCCCAGCGGCCTGTGCTCATTGAAAACCTTACCGACGCATGGAACAGCAAGTGGACATTTGAGCATATAAAATCGTTGGCTGGCGACCAAACCGTGCCATTGTATGACAATAAACCAGCGAAAGGGAAACAAAGCGTATATGAGCCGGTGACGCAAATGCGGTTTGGCGACTACATTGATTTGCTGCAGACAACCCCCACTGATCTGCGCATTTTTTTCTATACACTGAAAGACCACTGCCCGAAACTGCTGGAAGACTTCGATTATCCAGCGATTGGCCTGAAGTTTTTCAAACGGTTGCCGGCGTTGTTCTTCGGAGGTGGCCAATCCAAAGTTTTCGCCCATTACGATATCGATCTGCCCGATAACCTGCACATTCACTTTGCAGGCAATAAGCGGGTAATGCTCTTTGGCCCGGACCAAAGCAAGTACCTGTATAAGGTGCCGTTTTCAATACACAATATTGATAAAATCGACATGGACAACCCCGACTTTGAACGCTATCCGGCATTAAAGCATGTGCGTGGGTTCGAGGTTTACATGAAACATGGGGACGCACTTTATATGCCGAGCGGTTGGTGGCATTACATCACCTACCTGGATGGCGGATTCTCCATGACCCTGCGGGCCCTGCCGCGCACACCTACGCGCTTAGCAAGCATGTTGTACAACGTCTTTATCATGCGGTTGGTCGATAATACGATGCGGAAAATAAATGGCCAGAAGTGGCTGGACTTTAAGGAACGGTGGGCATACCGGCGAACACAGCGCCGACTTGCCAGGATCGGCAGCTGAATAGCCTTAAAAAAAAGGCAGCGACCTGCTCATTCCCCAAAACAGGGAATCCGCGAGCCGCTGCCGCATGCATTCGAACAGCTATTCAGCAATTGTGTTTTACCGTCGTTTAAAGAAAAAGGACTGAATCTGCCGACATGCATGGATATAGGTTCAGGTCGTATGGTGTACTTTTTCCTCAATACTTATTAATCAGTTCAGAACGCGAATTGATTTGCAGCTTACTATAAATATTCCGGATATGAAATTTTACCGTATCAACACTGATAAACAACTTCTTAGCTACTGTCTTATACGATGCTCCGTGCTGCAGCATGGAGACAATCTCAATCTCCCGTTGGGTAAGCCGATCGGCTTCCTTCGCCCCCTTCTTATCCAACAAGGGATGGAAAAAGCCTATCACCATGCGTGCCACCTGCGGACTCATGACCGACCCGCCATCCATCACTTCCAGCAGCTGTTCTTCGATCTTCCTTAAGGGCGTGTCTTTGAGCAAATAACCCGAAGCGCCGACGCACAACGCCTGAAAGATCGTATCTTTGTCTTCAAATACCGTAAACATGACCACCTGCGTGGAAGAAGACTTACGCTTCACATACCACGTCGTTTCTATTCCTGATTTACCAGGAAGGCCGATATCGCAAAGCAATACGTCTATCCGCTGTTCTTTCCAAACGCTCATAAACTCCTCGGCTGAAGTGGCACAGAACAAAAGCTCAAATTGGGAAGAAGCCTCGAAATACCCCTCCAATGCTTTTTGTATAACTAGGTTATCTTCAATGATAACCAATTTAAACATATCATTTTTCATAGGCAGTGAAAAAATAACCCCACCGCGTAGGAATAGCTGTTTTTCAAAGATTGGGTGTAAAGGTAGCCTATTTTATTTACGGTTGGCCCACCCTTTTGGGGTAGTTTTCGAAAAATAGCTAAATCTTCAGTCTGTTGAACAGGATATTACGCACCCTTGACTTGAAATGCCGCAATGAGTAGATAATTCGAAAACAAATTTAAGAAAAATACGGCTTATGTGGTACACTTGCTTCAATCACTACCAACAAGATGCCGGTCGCTGTCGGTCTTCCGAAGCGGCTGGGCATAGGGGCCAAAGCGCCGTCGGGTCGATAAACGGCCGACGCTTGTGGCCACTGGCATTGCGCCGGTGCAGGCTATTGCAGGCCCTTCAAAAACTTCTGTAATTTGGGGGCAATGACTGCCGCACAATAAGGATTTTGCGGGTTGTTGTTGAAATAATCGTGGTGATAGTTCTCAGCAACATAAAAGGGCTGTGCCGGCGCTATCGCCGTCACAATGGGATCGTCGTACACCTCGTGGGTGGTCAGCTGCCTGATAAATTCTTCGGCCTCGATGCGCTGCTGCTCATCGTGATAAAAAATAACCGACCGGTACTGGGTCCCTACATCATTGCCCTGCCTGTTTAATGTTGTTGGATCATGCGTTTTGAAAAACACTTCCAGCAACTTCCTATACGGCAACACGGTTTCATCATAATCGATTTGCACAACTTCTGCATGCCCCGTAGCTCCCGTGCAGACTTGCTCATAGGTCGGATTTTCGCGTTGGCCGCCCATATATCCTGGCAGCACACTCTTCACCCCTTGCAGTTGTTTAAATATGACCTCGGTGCACCAAAAGCACCCGCCTCCATATGTCGCTATCATTCTTTTGTTTTTTGCGGTAAGCCGTAGGCATTCAGCCAAAAGCTTATGCTTGTCGCCCCCTGCCTATTCAAACTTTAAAGATAAGTATTTATATCCAAAAATCAATACACACTCGCTCCCGGTAATAACAGGTCTTGCTTTTGCTCATCACATACCGCATAAGAAAACCCTTTTTGCAATGAAAAGGCCCCGTATTCGCCATTTTTGTTCAGCGCGAGGAAGCCGACTTGTATGTTCTTGGCAGTATCAGGTTTCTTTTTAATAAGACGTTCTACCGCTTCGCGGCAGGCTTCCTGTGGCGAGCGGCCCTGCCGCATTAATTCGACCACGAGGAAACTACCCACCGTGCGTATCACTTCCTCGCCTACACCGGTGGCTGTGGCCCCTCCAACCTCGTTATCGACATACAGCCCAGCCCCGATGATAGGGCTATCCCCTACCCTCCCGCGCATCTTAAACGCCATACCGCTGGTCGTACAGGCGCCTGAAAGGTTGCCCGCTATGTCCAGCGCTAATATGCCGATGGTATCATGGTTATATTGATTGCCCGGCAATTTTTCTGCGGTAAACGACTTGTTTTCTATATTGATTACGGGCTCATATTTCTTTTCTTTGAGCCAGTCTTTCCATGCTTTTTCCCCTTCGGGAGTGAGCAGCGTTTCCTGTTTAAATCCGTTTTCGATAGCAAATTGCAATGCGCCTTCACCCACCAGCATCACATGGGGTGTTTTCTCCATGACCATGCGGGCTACCGAGATGGGATGTGCAATGTTTTCGAGCGCGGCAACGGAGCCGCAGTTGCCTTTGTCGTCCATTATGCACGCATCCAACGTGACGTGCCCGTCTCGGTCGGGATACCCGCCCTTGCCTACCGTCATGTTTGCCAAATCGGCCTCAGGTACCCGCGCACCTGCTTCTACAGCATCTAAAGCGCTGCCACCCGCTTTCAAGATGTCCCATGCTGCTTTGTTGGCGGCAACGCCGAAATCCCATGTGGAGACAACGATGGGTTTGGTTACACCCTTGTTTGCCGCTGCTTGCGGAGTGCAGGCCGCCAATATATTGGCCGACGAGATAAGGGAAGCCCCCATGGCTCCTGTCTTAATAAATTTTCTTCTATTAATCATTAAGCGTTATTGTCTGATATCAAAATGCGCATTTCAAAACGCGATTATACGAATTATCACAAAAAAGTTGACATAAACGACGGATAAGTGGCTCTTTAAAATTGCACAGCAGTGAATTATCGCGTACCTTAGGCAGAAAGTTTGCACAATGAAAGCCTTCAAAAATATCATATTAACATTATGTTGCTGCGTTGCAGGCTTAGACAGTGCCGCACAGGCGCTATCGGCCGACACGGCTTACCAAAAAATCCTGGAGCTAACCCGGCAGACCGCACAGCGTTATGCGCCGGACAAACGGACAGCAATTTTTGAACTGCACTACACCGACACCATCTCCCACCGTTACCGGATAGTGACGACGGAACCGAAAGCTGGTGAATATTTCAATCAATTACTGGTTAAAAACCGTATTCCCGACGCAAAGGTAACGATAAATCCATTGCCGGATAGCAGTGTGGCAGGGAATATTGCAGGCATCGTGAACCTTTCGGTAGCCAATCTTCGTGTTGAGCCCAGCAACCAGGCCGAGCTCGCATCACAGGTGCTACTGGGCACTCCGGTGGACTTGCTCCAAGAACAAGACGGCTACTATCGCGTGCGCACACCCGAGGGGTACATCGCATGGTTAAGTACTTCTTCGGTCTCGCCCCGGTCTGAACCGGAGCTAACCCGATGGCTCTCGGCAAAAAAAGTGATAGTCACCGGCGATTTCGGACATGCCTATACGATGCCGGACGAGCAATCCTTGCGCGTATCGGATCTGGTCATGGGCAATATCCTCATTTCGGGCACGCAAGCCGACGGTTTTGTGCATGTTCAGTATCCGGATGGACGAAATGCATACATCAAGCAGGAATTGGTTCGGCCTTTCGACGAATGGCTTGGCGCGGTAAACCCAACGGCGGAAAACATATTGAAAACGGCAAAAACGATGATGGGGCTGCCCTATCTTTGGGGCGGCACCTCGGTAAAGGGGGTTGATTGCAGCGGTTTCACCAAAATGGCCTATTTCATGAATGGAATCATCATTCCCCGGGATGCTTCACAGCAAGTGCTTGCCGGACACGTCGTGGACATCTTATCGGCAGACACATTGGCTATCGAAAAAGCACTTCAGAATCTTCGGCCTGCCGACTTGCTGTTTTTTGCGTCGGGCAAGGGCCGGGGCCCGGATGCACGCGTTACGCATGTAGCGCTTTACCTTGGCAATGGGGAGTTCATCCACTCGGCGGGGACGGTCCGCATCAACAGCATGCTGCCGGATGCCGTCAACTACGACGACTTTCAAACACGTACGCTCATCGCAGCGCGCCGCTATATCGGGCAACCGGACTATGCGCTCCAACCCATCGCAAGACACCGCGCATATACCCTGCCCACTGATAAATCAACGGAATGACAACGCCAACGACGATCCGAAAATCCGGAAAATTTACGCTACGCTACCGCCCCTATACGTTAGCGCTTAAGCATGTGTTTACGATTGCTTCCGGCTCACGTAGCACCACGCCAATCGTACTGACCGAGCTGGAATATGACGGTGTCGTAGGGTACGGCGAAGCCTCCATGCCACCTTATTTGGGCGAATCGCAGGCGAGCGTGTTGGCTTTTCTGGATCAGGTGGACCTTTCCGGTTTCAGCGATCCATTCCTCACTGCCGACATCCTGGCATACGTAGACGGCATCGCGCCGAAAAACACCGCCGCCAAGGCAGCCGTGGATATCGCCCTGCACGATTTGCTTGGCAAACTGATGAACCAGCCCTGGCACCGGATATGGGGCTACTCAGCAACCAAAACACCAAATACATCCTTTACCATCGGCATGGACGCCCCTGAAGTAGTACGGCAAAAGGTACGGGAGGCCGCCCCTTATAAGCTGCTCAAAGTCAAGCTTGGGCTGGATACCGACAAGATGATGATAGCTACCATCCGCGAAGTGACAAATAAGCCGCTTTGTGTGGATGTAAATCAAGGATGGAAAAACCGCAACCAAGCTCTTGAAATGGCACACTGGCTTGCCGAACGGGGTGTCGTTTTTCTTGAGCAGCCCATGCCCAAGGAACAAATCGATGACAATGCCTGGCTTACGGAAAACAGCCCCATTCCTACAATAGGTGATGAGGCTGTCCAGCGATTGGAAGATGTCCGCAGCGCGTTTGGCGTATATACCGGCATCAACATCAAGCTTATGAAATGTACGGGCATGCGCGAAGCGCACCAAATGGCCGAGCTTGCACGGGCACTGCGCATGAAAGTGATGCTGGGCTGCATGACGGAAACATCGTGTGCCATTTCGGCGGCGGCACAGTTATCGCCTATCGTCGATTGGGCGGATCTTGACGGCGCCTTGCTGATTAGCAACGATGTATATCGCGGCATGGAAGTGATGGATGGTAAAGTAGTGTTACCTGCTGGCCCCGGCATTGGAATTTCTCCCCATACCGGTGTGGCAGACGAGTGAACGACGACGGGCAAGACAGGCGTCCGGCCATCGAAATAGAGTGGGGCCGCCTTTTTTTGGACAGCCCCTTACACTTAAGGCGTCACCGTCTGGGCTTCTGCCAAGGCTTTGGTCGTTAAGTAGTATTTTGCAATCATATTGGGTACTTCCCAATCGGGCATGGCTCCGGACTGTAAGAACGAAAGGTATTTTTCGGTTACTTGAGCAAAATGCTCTTCATGTGTGGTCACTAAGGATGGAGGCACAACAATCCGGTAACGCCCTTCGCTCTGTGGCTCAAACGCTATACCGTCATAAGTTTCAGCCAGCTGCCCAATCGCTTTGGCCAATGCGGCCTCAAATGACTTCGCATCCCGCTTACCTGTTGACTCCACATACAGCACAGGCTTATATTGCTCTTCTTCGCCCTGCCGAATCACCAGATTGGCATACGCTCCCCGCATGATGGAATAGTGTGTATCGCCCGTACCCTGAGGCGCTTCAAAGTTCCAGATGACCGATACCTTCGCATGTACACCTTTCAGGATGTAATCAATCTCGCCATTGGCGAAGATGGCTAAGTTGCCGTTATCGTCCACGGTTCCGGATAGGAACTCCGGTACCACATCCAGCCCCGTCGAACGGGAGAATTGTTCGGGAGTGACGCGCGTTGGCCATCGCCGAGCTCCGACAAGCTGGATATCCTTTCGGTAGTCGATGACTTGGTCAGGAAAGCTCTCCCACTGCACCAGATCCACTAAATGTGTGGTCACATCGACCAAACCTTCCCCCTGCTGCTTGGTATCATAAAACCATGCTGGCCGGATGAGCGGATTGCCGGAGACTTCCTTAAAAAAATGGTGTACGCTTTCCTTGGTAATAGCCGGATTGTCGGCACTACCCGGTACCAACCCACCAAAAAATTCCGGCAGCTGCGATAGTGCTTTTTGCAGCATGGTGTTAATCTCATACCGTTCGGTCATGATATCGTAGAGCAAGACACCCTTTTTCGATGCGTTGTCAAATGCGGCCTCCAACTTAGAAAAGCCAGCTTGATTGATAACCATGGGTTTATCGGCCAATACGTTCAGCCCGGCGTTGACAGACTGGCTGATATAGTCGATTTTATACTGGTTGTTCCCGGCCAGGACAACCACATTGCCTTTTCGTTCTGCCAACATTTTCTCAAGGAAATCATCTCCCTGATAAGCTTCTTCCTGCCAATATGTTGGATTATCGGTGCGGGTATTGTATTGGTTTACCAACGCCAGGTGGGCATCCAATTCCGGTCCTTCCGGCGCGTAAACGTGCACAAGGCTATCGACCTGTGGGTACATGGATTTCTGTACCAGCGCCGCGTGGAAATGACCAGGCGCCAATGTGATCAAACGGATATCTTTCTGTTGCATGTTGTCTTGACCCGTGTGGCATGCAACCAGGCAGCCGACAGCAAGGAAACTAATTAATTTTTGTGGTTTATTCATTTAACTTATAATATTTAATAATTAGCAGCATCATCCTGGTTAGCCGCAGCGAACGTTTCCCACAACTGCTCAGCCTCTTCCGGTGATAATACACCGTCAAAAACGACAAGCCGATATCGTAACGTATAGGTTTTTCCGTTGTGCAACACCCAATCCTTATTTTTGGTCGGTGAGAAATTAAAAAATTGATCGCCCCGGCCATCATTGGCATCGGCCGGCCACACCCGTACAGGCTCAGGGAAATTGTAATTTTCGGGATAGGATAAAAATAAAATTCCGCCCTGTTCTTCTCCGAGATTACCCGACACTATTGCCCAGCGTTCCGACGATCCGTCTGCGTCATCGCGGTTTTTCCCGCTGGACGTCAGTACGTCACTGTTGGCATTGGTCCACGCTTCCGTGGCCCTGAATACCAACCCACCATACCGGTACGTTTGCAGCATCACGTCTGCGGCTCCGACAGGCGCAAACGTGGAACGGATATCACATTGATACCGGTTTGCGTCCAATTGGGATATCGCGATGCGCCAGTGTTCCCTGATAATGGGAATTTCGCGGCCATCCTCGAAGACAACATGGTCGTGTACGGCTTCAAAGCCTGCTCCGTGCTCATTTTGAAAGATATCTGCAAATTTTACGAACCGTACAGTTCCCTGTTTGTCGCCAATGTTCCAGAGGTCGTACACCTTACCCTTATACGCTACACGCGTCCAAGGGTTCCAAATACCGTAATGGTGATAGTGATCAGCCGGCTGTATACAAGTAAGCACATGGCCCGAAAGAGTCTTTAAGGGATGAATATAGCCTGATCGGCCATAAACCCCGTCGACACCTGGCGGGGGCGGTTTTACGGTGTACCGGTAAGCAAGCAACGTGTCGCCTGCCGGATTTTTCAATACCAGTTCATCCGCTCCCTTATCGGCAGCGTAGGCCGGCTCCTTTGGCGATACTTGTCCAGAAGCGCCGGACAATGCACCGATGCACAGCAAGAACGTCGTTCGAAATGTCTTCAACACGGGCAAAATAGATTCATAATAACAACCAACACCGGAATGGCACGCATCTTTGCAATAAAGTTATCAAAATCCAATAGCAAAGCGAAGAACCAATCACCATTTACCTGCAAAATCAGCGGGCTTTCGGCGATTTAGGCATCAGTCAACCGTTATACTAAATTTAAGAGATAGCCGGTCACCGTATATAATTCTTAAACTCCACCTGAGGTGTAACCGAGAGATCGATCAGATACCCATTGATAATTGCATAAGCAGGCACACCGTCACGCGCAAGGAAGAAATTAGCTTCCCTGCCCAGATTGGGGCTGGCAGGAACGGGGCTGCGCTGATGGAAAACAACCAAAGGCAAGCCGTGCAAACGCTGTTCGGGCAACCGCGCTACTTGAACCGCATAATAACCTTGGCGCAAATAACCCATTGCCTGCTCCAACGACACCTCTTCTATGCTGCCGAATACGTTCGGATGGATTTTGCCGGCCATAAAATAATACCCATCTGCATCCAATTCAGCATATCCGTAACTTTCTCTTAAGTCGCCCACATCGGTAATCCGCGACTGCACGTAGTAGTCGCTTCCTTCCGTTTGTTCGTCCCGGTTGATCGACAGGTCTACTTTGTAGGAAATTGAATCGCGCGACGCACCCACGTTGCGCAAAAGGACGTCGGAAAGCTTCGAATCGCTAAACGGGATGGCTTCATATTCGTCAATATCATATTGATGGTAGCTTTCCTGCGCGATTTCGATTAACGCATTTAAGATAATGATGAAATTGAGCTTGCGAATAAACTGCTTTTCCGGATCGCCCTTGTACCCACCCGACTCAATCAATACGGTGCTCGCTCCCCAACTTTGGAAATTGTCGCCGAAGCCCCTGGGTGTATAGGTATCATCGTACTTGGCCACACCGCCCGGCACAAAGTCCTGCAAAACACGGTTTATTCCTGCAGCAATCTTCATGGCATCGCCCCGCACCTGATTAATATCCCGTTCGGCATTATAGGCGGGAGCCAATAGGGCGATGGTCACTGGAGTGGGCGTACCAGGCACATTGTAATATATATTCATATCGTGCAGGTTGAAACCATAGCGAGGCTGCACGGCCTTGGCTGCATTAATCAGTATCCGCCCTTCCACCGTGGCGCCGGCCCGCGCATCGCGGTTCAAATCGACATCCATGGCGTTGCGACGAGTAAATACATCGGCACCGTCGGGGTTAAGCATAGGGATAAAATAGAGACTTGTCGCTGTTTTCAGCAGGCTGCGGATACTGTCCATGCCGTCCCCTTCCGCCTCCAAAAAGTTGAACAAATCCATCAACGCCATGGTAGCGGTAGGTTCATTGCCATGCATCTGCGACCAAAGCATCACCTTCTTTGGACCTGCGCCGTATTTCACTTGATAAATGGGTTTTTTAAGCACCGAAACACCCAATTGGGTCACTTCAAAGACCTGTCCTCCCTTACGCTTAAGGATAAGCGGCTCGATGTCTGCATGTTTGAAACGACGATGCGTAATCGTTGGCTCTCGATAAGTTTCGAAGGCCTTGGCCAGCTTTGCCGTGTCGGGCGTGTACATATGCTGACGTTGCCCAACGCCTTGGCAGGCCGCGGATATCAATATGAAGGTAATCAGATAAGCGAAATGCTTCATACTATCGAAATATATTGTCCAATACGGTAATGCTTCCTTTGGCAGCATCTATACGCACCCGTGCACCAACCGGCAGGATAAGTTGCTCATCGATATGCCCGATAAGTGCCCCCTGGTAGGCTGGTATCCCCAATGCTAAAACGTAATCGTTCAATATTTGTTCTAAAGTCAGCGATTTGCTGGGATATCTTGCCTCACAATCCGTGCATTTGCCAAAGATGAACCCTTTGATCTTACCCAGCGCTCCCGACAGCGCCAACTGACTCAGCATACGGTCAATACGATATGGTTCTTCGCCGACATCTTCCAAAAACAGGATGCTGTCTTCAAAGTCCGGAAAATACGTTGAGCCAGCGAGTGTCGTCAGCACGGTGAGGTTTCCTCCCAGCAGCTTGCCTTCTGCTATTCCGGGCGTAATGGTCTGGATGGCACGCTGAAGACGCCCTTTTGCATGCACCTGCATTTCCAGCCGGGCATAGTCCGGTACTTTACCGTAAAAAAAGAGCTGTTCGAATTGCTCAATAACCATCGGCGTCCATACACTATTGGCTACGGCACCGTGGAAGGTAACCAATCCGGTCTGCGTGTGAATGGCCTGGTGGAACGCCGTAATATCGCTATAACCCAAAAATATTTTGGGATTACGGGCAATCAACCCATAGTCCAATTTGTCGAGCAATCTTGTCGAGCCCGAACCACCCCGTAGACACACAATGGCCTTCACGTCGGGATCAGCGAACATCCGGTGTATATCGGCAATCCGGTCCTCATCTTTGCCGGCAAGATGCCCATATTTTTGCCCTACGTGCTGTCCCCATTTGATGCGAAGTCCAAGTTTACTGATGTTCTTATCAGCGATGGCATACCCTTCGTCACTTAACAGCGGTGATGAGGGGGTAATGATACCAACGGTATCGCCCTTACGGATGCGGGGTGGGTAAATAGATGAGACACGGGCTGGCGCAGCACTTAAGTACAGGTTTGATCCGGACAGGGCGGCGATGCCCATACCCAATGTTTTGATGAATGTTCGTTTATTCATAGTACCGTTAGGGACATATTATCGGTTGAACAGCAAACGTTGTCCGTTGCTATTTTCCTGCAAGGCACCTCGATCGTACACCAAGTTGCCTGATACAAGCGTATGCGTGATAGTCGACTGGAAAGTATGCCCCTCAAAAGGCGACCAACCACATTTCGATAAGATGTTTTCCTTGTTGACGGTATGTGGCTCATGCAAATTCACCAAGACCAGATCTGCCCAGTAACCTTCACGGATGAAACCACGTCTATCAATCTGGAAGCAAGTCGCCGTATTGTGAGCCGTTTTTTGCACAAGTTGTTCCAACGTCAGCTTGCCTGCATGATACATGTCCAACAGTGCCTGCAAAGCATACTGGACGAGCGGGCCTCCAGATGGAGCCTGGGAATATGGTTGGGATTTTTCGGCCAGCGTATGGGGAGCATGGTCAGTAGCAATCACATCTATCCGGCCATCCAGCACAGCCTGAAGGATGCCGGCACGGTCTTGGGCCGTTTTCACTGCAGGATTCCACTTAATGAAGTTACCTTTCTCCGCGTAGTCCGCATCACTGAACCAAAGGTGATGTATACATGCCTCTGCGGTAATCCGCTTGGCCGGCAGCGGTATGTCCTTATCGAATAAATCGGTCTCTTGTGCCGTAGAAATGTGCAAGACATGCAAGCGCGTGCCGTGTTTCCTGGCAAGGGTCACAGCCCGGGATGAAGATATATAACAAGCCTCTGCCGAGCGGATAAGCGGATGCATATCAATGGTCAAGTCGTCGCCGTGCAACGCCTTATATCGGGCCAGGTTTTGCCTGATGGTGGCCTCATCTTCGCAATGCGTAGCAATAAGCATCGGCGAATTGGCAAATAAGCCTTCGAGGGTATGTTCGTCATCCACCAGCATATTGCCGGTGGACGAGCCCATAAAGACCTTGATGCCACAAACCTTCCGGGGGTCGGTACGCAGCACCTCATCAAGATTGTCATTCGCCGCCCCCATGTAAAACGAATAATTGGCGAGGGATTGCCGGGCCGCCATATCGTATTTGTCCTGCAGCAACTGCTGGGTAAGCGTGTTGGGTACGGTATTGGGCATTTCCATGAAGGATGTCGTGCCGCCTGCCACCGCTGCGCGGCTCTCATGCCAGATATCAGCCTTATGGGTAAGGCCCGGCTCCCGGAAATGGACTTGGTCATCTATCAGACCGGGCAGTAGGTGCAAGCCTTCGGCATTGATTTCAATAGCCGTAGGGTGTGCGATTCCGGGCGCAATCCGTTCAATTACGCCGTTAACAATTAATACGTCTGAAATGTAGACCCGCCCTTCATTGACGATTGTCGGTGCTTTGATGAGTATCGGTGATGTCTGTTTTGTCATGTAATCGCTGATTCGGTGCCTTTGCCCATGCGCAAAGCCTTGCCCATACAAATGAACGTAAAAAAGTGAAATAAACAAAAGGCTACCGCAACGTGTTCGCGGTAGCCTTTTGTTCAGTACGACCTACCGGATTAGATGGGCAAATTAGCCATGAACTGCACATTTGCAGCACCGAGGTTTATTCCAACCATAAACGAAGGCATAGTCTGAGCAAATACCCATCCGCTGTTTCGCCAGTAGACATACCCCCTACGGTATGGGTCATAATACGTACGGTAGGCTGGGAAGTAGACGTAATCGGACCGCCGGTGAAAACGCCGGTCGTAATACCAGCGATCGTGGTCACGGTAGCGTTTATTTTCCCGTTTTACGTATGCGCGATATGCTTTGTCACGTTCTTTATAGTATTCGCGGTACGACTTGGCGATTTCTTTATCGCGTTTGTAGGCGGCTTTCTGCCGTTTTTCATGGTACTTCGCGTGCTCCTTCCTTGCCTTTTCATGCGCCTTTCCTCTGCCTTGGGCAGTTGCTTCAGAAACGGACACAACACTGAACACTATCGCGGCAACGTAAATCATCAGCTGTTTCATGGCTTTTTCGTTTTATGTTAAACAATATACCAGTTTGCTTTGGTACAAGTTTGACTGCAGCAATTGTGCCAAGGTTTAACGAGACACGGTCATCGGCATAGAAAAAGGGCGCCCTTTATTCAAGGACGCCCTTATTAAGTTGGTGACGTTTTATTGAGGATTTTGGACGACCACACCGTTGGTATTATTGATTTCGTCTTGTGGAATGAGGAATTCCCACCGGATATCCCCAGCCGGCACATCAAATACACCGTTGGTATATGAGCCGTTGTGATTACCACCATTTCGATCCAAGGGACTATTGGTCCGCTTAAGATCATAGAAACGAAAACCTTCACCCCAAAGCTCCGCACGTCGCTGAAACATTATTTCGTCGACGAGCGCCTGACCGCGATTTATAGAAAGCGTGTATTCGGGATCTCTATTACTAGCCAGTTCAAACAAGACCTCAGCAGCATCTGCGTCTTGCCCATTCCTGGCCAATGCCTCGGCCTCCACCAAGATCATTTCGGCGCCACGCATATATGGCACATCGCCGATGCTCATCCCGGGATCAGCTACGCTGAATTTACGGCTGTAATACGGATAACGTGAGCCATTGGGGGGCGTAGGAAACTCTTCTACATTTTCACCCGTCGGGTCCCAAAGCTGTTTACGAATGTCGGTGTCCGCAATTTGATCATATAATACCGAAAAAATAAGCCTTGGATTCGTACGTATAGCAGTGGAATTATAGTTATTAGACATATACGCAAAAAATGAGTAGAAATAGTTTGTCTGATCCGATTGAATATGCGACGCCCACATCCATTCCTGGTTGTTATAATTGTTAAAACCACTTAGGTAATCGGTGTGGCTCATCAGTGTATATCCCTCGCGAGCTTCACGGGCCATCTGTGCTGCTATTGGCCAATTTTGCTGTGCCAAAGCAACACGAGCCTTGATACCCTTCGCCACATTTAGGTCAAAATGTGATTTATTCGCCCTCGAATATCCTTGCAACAATCCCATCGCCTCATCGAGATCTGTATTAATCTGTGCATACACCGCTTCTACTGTTGCACGTGGCGTTATTGCTGTAGTTGGCTCAAGAACCAAGGGCACGCCCAGACCACTGTTATCCCCACCGGCGACATAGCGTTTTCCGTACAATTGTACCATCTGGAAATAACTCCATGCCCGGTAGACCAACGATTGCCCTTTAATGGCCGCTTTATCAGCCTCTGGCCCTTCGGCGCCATCGATATTAGCCAAAATCATATTCACATTGCCAATCACTACATAATAAAACAAATAATTGTACTTAGTAATATCGCTAGTAGAAAGCCGATGCGCGATCCACCGGTAGTCGTCTCGAAACCAAGAGTTAGCACTGCTAGAAAACACGACGTCCTCTCCCAATACGTCCATATACATCATGTTACCACTTTGACCGCCTTGCGCCTGGCGCCCGAATATCTGTGAATATAAAATTCGGTGGACTCCATTCAAAGCCGCCCACGCGTTGTTTGTTGTGCTAAAGGCGTCACCCGTTGCCACTTGATTGGTAGGAGCAGTTTCCAAGAACTCCTTATCGCAAGCGCTCAAGGAACCCAGTACCAGCGTGGCAATAAATCCATATCTAATTATCTTCGTCATTGTTTTTCAATTTTAAACCCTAAACAAACTAGAAACTCAAGTTGATACCAGCCGAAAAAATTCGGCTAAACGTATAATCATTGCCTACTGAGCCATTAAAACTTCCAGATACATCCATTCCTTTCCTTGCTGAAAGTAAGGCCAGATTTTCTCCACTTAAAAACACACTTGCACGTCGCGCATGGATACGATCGAGCCAGCGGCTTGGTACGTTATAAGAAAGAATAACGGAATTCAGCTGTAAATAGGATGCACTTGTTAAGAAACGTGAACTTGCTCCTGTTTGGTTAGTAATATTGCCGTTGTCCAATCGGGGCACATCGGTAATGTCTCCAGGTTGCTGCCACCTATTGAGGATATCGGTATGCAGCGCGGTGCCATAAGTACCACCGTGCATTAGAGAAGCATATGCAAAGTCGTATACCTCGCCGCCTACCTGATAAGTGAATTGGATACCGAGTGAGAAGTTCTTGTATGCAAATGTATGAGTCATTGACCCATAGAAATCGGGAATCGACGAAGTTCCAGTATAGCGGAGATTAGCCTCACTGTATTGATTGGTGACGGTGTCTTGCCCGATGATTTGCGTATTGTCGCTTGTGATATTTGTTTTATAAAGCGCGTCCCCGGTTTCCGGATCCACACCGTAGAACTCACGCATGTAAAAATCATAGATCGAATGGCCTTCGCTGTACCCCTTATTGGTATTGCCACTGCCGGAAGATATTAACAACGGTTGATTATTAGGCATTTTCGTAATTTGGTTTTTGAACGACGTCCAATTGAGCGCTGCCGTATAATTAAAATTATCGGTCTTGACGATATGACCATTCAATTGAACTTCAACGCCCCGGTTGTACAAGCTTCCAATATTCATGTCGATTTCAAAGTTGTGACTGCCGCTTGTAGTTCCACCGTTGGCCAACTGCTGCGGTACCGGGAAAATCAACCCATCGGTCACCTTATTGAAGAATTCGACGGCACCATTCAAGCGCCCTTTTAGCACGCTGAACTCCAACCCTAGATCAAAATTCTTTGCCGTCTCCCACGTTAGGCTGTCATTCGGCAGGGATGCTTGCACGAAACCCGGTTCCCCTGCGTTATTCCTTCCGAGGGTATACAACGCCTGATAAGGGTAATAGCCCAACCCTGCATCATTGCCCACCGTACCATAGGAAGCACGCAGCTTTAAGTAGTCAACCCAGCTTACCTGAAAAAAACGTTCCTTTTCGATGTTCCAGGCTCCGCCAACAGACCAGAATGTCTCCCAGCGGAAATCAGGGTGGAACCTGGAATTTCCGTCTCTCCGCAAACTTGCGCTTACGACATACTTTTGGTCAAAATCATAAGCAACCCTACCCAAGAAACTTTCGATGGTGGCGCGATCCTCAACCGACGATACACCCAATACGTTTGCAAAATTAGGGAGCTCGGTTATCCCGTCGACAATAATACCCGAACGGCTGCCAGCCAACGTGTTATATTTATACGCGTAGACCTCATGCAGCGCGAGTGCGGTTAAATGGTGGTCACCAAATCGCTTATCGTATTCCAACCCATTATTGAACGTGTAACTCGTCCTTCTGTAAAAATTATGATACGAGCGTGCCGATGGTGCACCATCGCCCAATATTGGATTATCATATGTACGGCGATGCCGGTCGTCCAAATCAAAAGCAATATTTGAACGAAATTTCAACGTCGGGTGAAATAATACTTCCGCAAAGGCACGTGCATTAAGTGCGCCAAGAATCTCCAATTGATCATCATTTAAGTTTTCGAAGATCGTGTGTCTGCCGCTGCTGAATGGACGCCCGTCACCGAAGTCGTATTGCCGATTGCCATTTTCATCCAATAGGTATTCTCCTGTTACCGGATCATGCAAATGAACAGGATAGATCGGCGCGATAAACCGGGAAATGTAAAAAGGATTAATAAATGAACTTCCTCCAGCGTTTTCCGGTTTAGTCATCGTATATGTCCCGCTCAGGTTCAACCCTGTATTAAACCAAGAAACCGGTTGAGTAGCGACATTTAAACGACCATTGAACCGTTCTAGCTTCGATTTAATCAAATAGCCCTGTTCATTGGTGTAAGCCAATGAACCAAAGAAGTTACTTTTTTCATTACCACCATCATATGACAACATGTAGTTTTGCCTACTTTTTCCTCCGGTTGCAGCTTGCTCAGACCAATTAAGGTCGTCTGCATACAGCAGCCGCGCATTAGGGTTTAGATTGCCATTAAGGTCCACAACAGCGTCTGATGCAACATTAAACGGGTTATAGCCCAACAAGCTATGAACGCCGGAGTAATTGTTGCCGTTATACTCAGTTGTCAATCCTGAAGCGATGCTATTGGCCACATCCAGAGGAATTCCCGAGCCATAATGCAAGGTGTTCCGTTGTACTTCCCACATCATTGGATAGTATTGAAACGCATCCACGCGATCATATTCTGGCAAACCACGTTCTACGATGCCTGCTGTAGCTTTAAAAGATAACGAATTCCTTCCCGCCTTACCTTTTTTGGTCGTAATCATAATGACGCCGTTTGCTCCCCGTGAGCCATACAAGGCCGTTGTGGCTGCATCTTTTAACACGGATACCGACTCGATGTCATCTGGGTTGAGACTGGTTGTCGTTCCGTCATAAGGAACGCCATCGACCACGTACAGCGGGCTATTAGAAGCGGAGATGGATCCGAATCCTCTAATCCGTACCGTGGGTTCGGATCCAGGGGAGCCTCCTGCAATACTGGTCTGCACGCCGGGGGCAGCCCCAACCAGTGCATTTGTAACGTTTGTAATCGGTCTTTTCTCGATGGCTTCACTTCCAATCTGGGCAACAGAACCCGTATATGTAGCTCTTGTGGCCGTACCATAAGGGATGACCACTACCTCTTCAAGGATACTAACTTGATCAGACAACTCGATAGTGAGGCCTGCCCCAGCAGCTACCTCAACACGCGTATACCCTATCGAACTGATTTCCAACGTGGCACCATTTGGTACATTTGATAAGCTGAACATTCCGTCTTCATTGGTAATGGTTGCCAATTGGCCTCCTTTAACTTTAACGGATACTCCTGCAATTGGATTGCCGTCCTGATCGACCACCCGGCCAGAGGCGGTCTGCTGCCGAGAGGACACCCTCACGCTATTCTCAGATTTACGGCCCGCTGAAGGTTGCTTCCTTATGACGATGGATTCTTTCGTAATGGAATAAGAATAGGGCAAATTGCCCAATATTTTCGTTACAGCTTCTTCCAGTGGTGTGTTTTTTAAATCAACCGTGACCTTCGCTTCGGCTACTTCAGCTCCGCGCCAGAAGAAATGATAACCGGTTTGCTTCTCGACGGCCGTGAAAACAACGGAAAGCGGGACATTGGAAACAGACAGTGTAACAGTTTGCGCAAATGCGTTGGCAGAAACTTGTAAACTCACAACCAACAACAACACGATAAGTTTCACGACCAAGAATATTTTTTGTGTTGCACGCCAAGAATATGACCCGGCATCAACACATGGAGTAATTTTCATACTTTTGTAAAGTTTGGGTAAACGATTAGTAGTTGTTTGTAATCTTCCTTCATACCCCGATCTGATCGGAGTGTGACAAAGGCCCAGACATTTGCCGGGGAGCGATTGGAACCAATCCCCGGCTTTTGTCTTTACCTATTCCGTGCTTTTTTAGGGTATACCTTTTTTCATGCGTTGTGTTTTAAATTGATTATTTTATTAATTATGCGTATTATGGTTCGAAAACCAACAGCTTTCGCCCGTCCGTTGATGGTATGGGGTGTTCTACAATCCTGAAGCGCACATTTCCCAATTCAAGCACTTTCAACGCTTCGGCAAGCGTATACTGACGTGGAATTTTCCCAAAAAACACGTCATTTTTTATTCCCCGCGCATACTTTACTTCTACATTGTACCAACGGGAAAGCTGCCGGACTAACGTGTATAAATCAGTATTATCAAAGTAGAAAAAACCGTCTTTCCAGCCCGTGGCGGTCATTACATCCACCTGCTCGATATTTACACGGCTGCCTCGAAGAGTCGCCTGTTGATGCGGCTCCAATGTTGTCCGCTCTGCGGCGAACGATTCGCTCCCTTGCTTGACCACGATGTCTACACTGCCAGAGACCAGGGTGGTGCTTACGGAGGCTTCATCCGGATACGCATTGACGTTAAATTCCGTTCCCGTAACTTCCACATTATAATCGGGCGTTATTACAACAAAAGGTATCTTTTGGGAGGATTTCGTATGCTTACTAGTTACCGAGAAGTAGGCTTCTCCATCAAGTTCCACTTCCCTGACACCACCAGAAAAACGAGTGGGGTATCGGAGCGAGGAGGACGCGTTCATCCAAACAGTCGTCCCATCAGGTAATACGATGGTATACTGCCCCCCTGAA
The DNA here is from genome assembly GCF_016533505.1 of Parapedobacter sp. ISTM3. Taxonomy (NCBI): domain Bacteria; kingdom Pseudomonadati; phylum Bacteroidota; class Sphingobacteriia; order Sphingobacteriales; family Sphingobacteriaceae; genus Parapedobacter; species Parapedobacter sp. ISTM3. The sequence goes on from NZ_JAENGN010000008.1 coordinate 128,982, forward strand.
GGGGTGGTAATGGTATTGTAGACCACCTCTTGGGCAACGAGTTGCCCAGCCTGTTCTGCCTCATGCAGCTCCTGAATTTCGTACAAAATTTGTCCGTCTTCTGATTTCGTTATCCGCATACCATTTTCGACTGCCAAGTAACCACTGCTTGCACTATCCAAGTCAATCTCGGTACCATCACTAAGCATTAGTGTAGCTTTATTTCCCCCTGGCATTGCGTCAACGACTACCTGCTTATCATCGCCTACGGGGGTGAACATTTGCCAGGTATGATAGCCGCCAGCGACTGTTATCAGCAGTAACACGGCGACGGTTACTGTTTTCAACCTAATTTTACGCTCATGTGATGCCTCTGTTTGGTGGCCAAGCTCACGATTTATCCGTGCTAATGTCCTATGAAAACTCTTATCTTTCAATCGCTTCCGCGTTGCTTCATCCAACCCGGCACTATAGGTATCTGCACTTTCAAAAGATGCATACCAAGCTTCCAGCTCTTCAATTTCCTCAGGCAACGCTGTCCCGCTCCTGAATTTGGTAATAAGCTCAACGATACGATCTTGGCGTTCTTCCATTGTCTACTAGTTAATGTTATAGTCACATTAGTGGAGCCAAGGTGCTACTCCTATCAAAAAAAATATCCGGTATGAGCCGCCAAAGCACGCTAAATAATCGGGCATATGCGCACTTCACTATACCGAATATCAATATTTTTTGGAAAAAAGATGGGATTATAGGTTACAGAGTTGGATAAACAGCGTAGCGAAAAACATGTCGTGTCTGTAGCTGTACAGTTCAGACCGTAGGATGCGAAGCGCCTTTGTGAGATGCTTCTTTACGGTGCTCAAGGTGATACCCAAACGCGAGGCAATGTCCTGCTGGGTAAGGTACTCATATCGGCTTAGGCAAAATACTTCCCTACATTTCTCAGGCATAAGCATTGTGGCTGTTTCAATCCGCTCGCTCAATTCCTTGTTCTGGAGGTTTTCATATGGACTCTGGTAATCGGCATATACTTCATTTACAACCGTAGACATATATTTATGGTGAATCTGCTCTGCACGGTATAAATTAAATATTTTATATTTCAATGCGGTTTTCAAATAGGCCGCTAAAGAAGACTCCAGACGAATGGCTTTTCGCCGGACATAAAGATTAACAAAAACTTCCTGTACCACCTCTTCGGCGGCTTCTACAGATTTCAAACGTTGGAAGGCCATATCCAACAGGCATTCCCAATACCGGTTATAGAGCTCCGCGAAGGCATTTTGGTCATCCCGAAGTTGGATAAGCTCAAATAGGGATTCATCTGAATAGGTAGCCGAATCTGAATACATATGAAAAATCAAGATGAGGTATTTAACGTGTGTTTGTTCACTGCTAAATTACCGCATTTTTTGAAAAGACACCCTTTTTTTTACTTTTTTTTCAAAAAAAGCAGCAAGATATTAACAAATACCACAAAAAAACCTCAATTCTTCAACAATCGCTGTATCTCGTCCAGTTTCATCAGCGCCTCGACGGGCGTAAGGGTATTGACATCAAGATTATTGAGCATATCGCGGATTTTTACCAGGATGGGATCATCGATAGAAAACATTTGCAATTGGTAAGCCTGCTTTTGGATTTTTTTAATGCTATCCTTAATGCGCTCCCCTCCGGTACGCTCTTGTTCCAACCGTTTGAGGATCTCGTTGGCCCGTTGCAGCAGCTTGGGTGGCATCCCGGCCAATTTGGCCACATGAAGGCCAAAGCTATGCTCGCTTCCTCCCGGCACCAATTTGCGCAAGAAAATAACCTTATTGTTCACTTCCTTTACCGAAACATTATAGTTCTTAATCCGGGGGAAGGAAGCTGCCAGTTCGTTTAATTCATGATAATGGGTAGCAAACAGCGTCTTAGCCCTCACGGTAGGATGATTATGCAGAAACTCCGCGATTGCCCAGGCGATGGATATCCCGTCATAGGTGCTGGTGCCGCGTCCAATTTCATCGAGGAGGATAAGGCTTCGCTCGGACAGGTTGTTCATGATGCTGGCGGTTTCGTTCATCTCCACCATAAACGTTGATTCACCGGACGAAAGGTTGTCCGAGGCGCCCACACGGGTAAATATTTTATCGACCAGCCCGATGCGAGCTTCCGTCGCCGGCACGAAACAGCCTATCTGGGCCATGAGCACAATCAATCCCGTCTGGCGCAGCAATGCTGACTTACCGGCCATATTCGGCCCGGTGATGATGATGATCTGCTGGGTTTCCGTATCCAAAAAAACATCGTTGGTGATGTAATCTTCGCCAATGGGTAAATTCCGCTCAATAACCGGGTGACGCCCCCCTTTGATGTCGATGGCCGTTCCATCGTTTACCTCCGGCTTTACGTAATGATTTTTTTCAGAAATCACCGCAAAATTGACCAACACATCCAGTTGCGCCACCAAAAGTGCGTTGTGCTGGACAGGCTTGATATACTCGGCAACGGCGGCTATCAATTCGGCGTACAGCCGGGTTTCCAAGGCTTGGATTTTTTCTTCAGCGCCCAGTATCTGCTCTTCATACTCCTTGAGCTCCTCGGTAATGTAACGTTCGGCATTGACCAACGTCTGCTTACGTACCCACTCGCTCGGAACCTTATCTTTATGTGCATTGGTCACTTCAAGATAGTACCCAAACACGTTGTTAAAAGCAATCTTCAACGACGGGATGCCCGTCGCATCAGACTCCCGCTTCTGAATCTCCAGTAAATAATCCTTACCACCGTAAGCCACCTTACGCAATTTGTCCAGCTCTTCATCGACACCGGCTGCGATAACATTACCTTTGTTTACCGCCACCGGTGGCTCCGGATTGAGGTGTGTGGCAATGCGTTCACTGATGGGTATGCACGGATCCAGCTGCTCACCGATGATACGCAGTGCTTCCACATCTGTGCTGCCTGTCAATGTTTGCAGCTTTTCGATTGCCTGCAAGGCGCGTCTGAGCTGAACAACCTCACGTGGATTGGCTTTCTGAAGCCCGATTTTACTAATCAGCCGCTCCAAATCACCGATTTGCTTGATTTCGCGCACCAACTCTTCCCGAAGCTCCCGGTGGTGGTATAAGTAATCAACGACATCAAGCCGTTCGACAATGGCCACCCGCTCTTTTAGTGGCATGACCATCCAGCGCTTGAGCAACCGCGCACCCATCGGTGACGAAGTTTGATCCAACACGTCGACAAGTGTTATGGCATGCTCATTGGCCGATCCCACCAATTCCAGATTCCGGACGGTAAAGCGGTCGAGCCACATGTAACGGTCTTCCTCAATGCGTGAAATGCTGGAGATATGCTGGAGATTGCGATGCTCGGTTTCATTGAGGTAATGCAGCGCCACGCCCGCCGCCATGACAGCCGATGACAGCCTATCAATGCCAAAGCCCTTTAGCGATTTTACTTCAAAATGTTTAAGCAGGGTTTCCTGAGCATAATCGCCGCTGTACGGCCATTCATCAAGCGCATAGGTATAAAAATTACTTCCAAACGTCTCTACAAATGTTTTGTATTGGCGCTTGCCCATAATGACTTCTGTTGGCTTAAACCCTTGCAACAACTTATCGATATATGCAGCGTTGCCTTGGGCCACTAAAAACTCGCCCGTGGAAATATCGAGAAAAGCTATACCTATTGCATTTTTATCAAAAAAAACGGAGGCGAGGTAGTTGTTTGCTTTTTGCTGAAGAATGTTGTCATTGTACGACACACCCGGCGTCACCAGTTCGGTCACTCCCCGTTTTACGATGGTCTTGGTCGTCTTGGGATCCTCCAACTGATCGCATATGGCCACCCGTTGCCCGGCCCGGACCAACTTGGGCAGGTATGTTTCCAGCGAATGATGAGGGAAACCCGCCAAGGCCGTCTCCGCTTCACTGCCATTGCCCCGTTTGGTCAGCACAATACCCAGGATGCCTGCAGCTTTGACCGCATCTTCGCCGAACGTTTCATAAAAATCGCCCACACGAAACAGCAATAACGCGCCAGGATATTTCACCTTGATGCTGTTGTATTGCTGCATCAGTGGAGTCTCTTTCTTTGCTGCTTTTGCCAACGTAGGTTATTTTTTGCGTGGGCGTAAAAATAGGATTATTGCAGGGATTTGACAAGTTTCTATTTGTATATTCGCGTTACGAAACTATGGCAGCCAAACAAAAACGCCGCAAAAAAACGAAAAGGAAAACCCGGCTCATACCTGCTATCCGGAATGTATACCTCCGTTGGACATTGCGGGTAATCGTCTACTTCTTTGCCATTACCATCAGTTGGGTGCTGCTATTGCGCTTTATCAACCCGCCCATTACCTGGTTAATGGTACAGCGGGGCTTCGAACGAAAAAGTGACGGCAAGGACTGGAAAATCACGAAGCAATGGGTACGCTATGAAGATCTCTCCGACAACTTAAAGCGAGCCACGATTTCAGGTGAAGATGCGCGCTTCATGGAACACTGGGGCTTCGACCGCAAAGCCATTGCCGAGGCTTATCGACGCAATCAAGACGGTCGCACACTCCGCGGCGGGAGCACCATCAGCCAACAGACGGCCAAGAATGTGTTCCTCTGGCCCAGACGGTCCTGGATACGTAAAGGATTTGAAACGTATTTCACAATTTTGATAGAGTTGTTTTGGAGTAAAAAGCGCATCCTCGAAGTCTACCTCAATGTCATTGAAACGGGAGACGGCCTGTATGGCGCCGAAGCCGCTACGCAACATTATTACGGCAAATCAGCCCATAGCCTGACCAAACGACAGGCTGCACTCCTGGTAGCGGTATTGCCTAACCCAAGACGCTGGTCGCCCGCAAAGCCTACCGCATACATCAATAGAAAAGCGAACGCCATCGTCCGCTATATGAGTTACAGCCAGATACCCTGACACCGATCAACCACCTGTCACTAAAAAAACACCTTCGCATGCCAGCTTTCGCGCAACGGAACTTCCCATTTGTCTGCTAAGTCTGGATAGGAGGCCACAAGATTATTGAATACCGGCGTATCATCCGTCACCTCACCGGTGGCAATAAGACGCTCAAACTCGGCGCGCGGCACCACCTTGATACCATCCGGGTGACGGTATGCCACCCGCATGCGATCAAAGAGGCTGATTCCGATTTCCTGTTCGATTTCTTTAAGGAGGTGTACGGATTTGTCAATTGAACAGCCGGTTGGCGGCGCTACCGTGTCATCAACCATGATAATGACAAACCAATCATGCCGGATTTCGGCATGAGCGGCCAATGCTTTGCCGTGGGCCTTCCATTGTGAGGTGAATGCCTCCAGTTTCTCCAATATATAAGCTTTTTCGCGCTCCAATATTTGCCGATCGGCCTGATATATCCAAATACGTTCCATTGTTGGCAAAGATACGGAATTATGGCTATGGTTTTATGCAGGTATATGGAGACGGGTGCCCGGCAAATGTTAGATCTGAGCCTTCGTGATGTCTTCAATCGGAAACTTGCCCTGTTGCTGAAACGCGGACGTTCAATCATCCGTAATAGGGCGATATCATCAGGTAGACCACCACGCCGGTCACCGCTACATACAGCCAGAGGGGGAATGTAACCTTTGCCAATTTGCGGTGCTTCGCAAAATTACCGGAAAGGCCCCGGACATAGGTAACCAGCACAAAAGGAATGATAATGATGGATAATAAAATATGGGTAATCAAGATAAAAAAATACACATAGCGAATAGTGCCTTGCCCGCCATATGGCGTAGACTCAGCCGTCATGTGGTAAGCCACATACATGACCAAAAATGCCACCGAGCATCCAATGCAAATTTTCACCAAGGTTTCGTGCAATCTGCGGTTGCCCCGGCGGATGGCAGCGACGGCCCACACGAGCAGTACCGCTGTCACGCCATTAATTGTCGCATAAATGGGCGGCAGGAATGTGAGCGGCTTTACGTCATAGCCCAAATCACGCAAATTGACACCAAACAGGATGGCTACAACCACCGGGATAGCCACTGATAAAACAACTATCCATTTATTATATCTTTTTTCAAGCGCCTGTTCCATAACTACAAAATCGTAAATCTAAAAGCGTAACCTAAATCACTTAAACGGACTTTTTTCGCGAATCTCTTCTACCAGCAACAGTTTGATCTCGTCTATCAACCGATCCACTTCCTTTTTCTGAGTCGCATCATAGTAGCCCCGAATACGCCGTTCGGAATCAACCAGAACCAACGACGCACTGTGGATGAAATGGACAGACTTGGTCGTGTCCTGCACGGCATCCACCAGAAACCCCTGTTGTGCAATATCGAAGACATTATCATCCCCGGATGTAAGGAAATGCCATTTCTTTGTCTCCGGTCGGTATGCCGCTGCGTACTCCCGCAACACTTCGGGTGTGTCGTACAGCGTATCCACGGTGATGGTATAGAAATTGACCAACTCGTTATTGATAAACCGCTCGGCGACCCGATTCATCTCGTTGTTCATCTGTTCGCAAAACGACGTACAACGGCTGTAAAAAAAGTTGACGACTGCCAATGTAGAATCGTTGGCCAATACGTGAATAGGTTCGCCCTGCTGGTTCACCAACGAAAACGGCTTAATATGGTGAAATAGCGTGTCAGGGACTTTCTTTCCCATCCGGTTGCTAAACGTACCTGTCAGCACCTTTTCGCCATAAATCGGCAGTGTCTTATACCGATTCTCACCTTTCCTCTCCAGCAAATAATATAAAAATCCCGGCAGTATCAAAATAGCTGCCAGGATTATGATTTTCTTCAAGCCACCGCTCCCTTGCTTGACGATACCCATTAATTATTCGGCCAAAAGGGGAACGGATTGAAATGCCCTTTCATATAAGTTCCTTCTGTAAGCATCAATGCGATGAAATAGATAATAAATAGGAACACGATGGTGACGGACATGATAAATCCAAATGTCTCAAACTTGAGGTGCATGAAATAAGCGACGATATAATATGCTTTGAACAGCGTAAGGACGATATAAACGATGTTTACACCAAGACCTTTGGAAATAACGCCACCATGCACCAACACGAGGGCTATAAAAAATTCCAACGCCGTAAGGGCCAGCAGGTAGAAAAATACACGCCAAATCTTACCCTTGGACATACCTTCGTGGTGTTGTCCATCTTCGTGTCCTACCGTATGATCGTGATGTTGAGAAGCCATAGCGTAATATTGCGTTAATTATTGATTATACCAAATAAAAGAATGTAAATACAAACACCCATACCAAATCTACAAAGTGCCAGTAAAGCCCCACTTTTTCGACCATGAGGTAAGAACCACGGCGTTCAAACGTATTGGCCAAGACCATGCCGAGAACGATGATATTCAATAGTATCCCTACAGAGACGTGAAATCCGTGAAATCCTGTTATGGTAAAGAACAGGTTCGCAAACTGAAGCGCCGACACTTCCGAAATTTCACGGGAAAAATACGGCTCGAGTGTCACCTCGGGAGATACCCCTTCCTGAAAAGGAATGCTTCCCCACCAGAAGCCCTGGTGGTGCAAGTGCGTCCATTCCAGCGCCTGGCATCCGATAAACATAAGACCACCGATAATCGTCGCGATCATCCAATTGACCACTTCCTTTTTCGAGTTGCGGTGCCCGGCCTCCACGGCAAGCACCATTGTCACCGAACTCATGATGAGAATAAACGTCATGATCCCCACAAACACCAACGGATAGCCGTGGTCTGCGATGAACGGTATAGACTGAAATACCTTATCCGGATCCGGCCAAGTAAGATGGGCAAAACGCTGTGTCCCATAATAAATCAGGAACGCGGAAAACGTAAAAGCATCCGAAGTAAGGAAAAACCACATCATGATCTTGCCATACTCCACATTGAAAGGCGACCTACCCCCGTTCCAGCGTCCGGTTTTTACCTTATCCAATTCCGTTACAGTTGTACTCATTGTTCAGTGTTATTGATTCAAAAGTAAAAAAACATAAATATAAATCCATAAAAAGCCCAGAAAATGCCAGAATAGTGCGGCCAGATCCATTCGGAAGACATTATTCACTTGGGGAATATTATTGATACGCCCCGCTAAAGCTCTTATCAAAACCAGAATACCGGCCACAATATGTGCCAGGTGCATACCGGTGAACACGTAAATAAACGATTGTGATGCATTGCTATTGACAAACACGACGCCCCTGGCGCTTAAGACCCCCCATGCATACACTTGGATAATAAAAAAACCAATACCCAATAAAATGGTGGCTACCAGCAACATTTTCTGCCTACTAAATAATGTCTTTTTCGCCGCATTGTAAGCCAACTGCATCGTGACACTGCTCAACACGATTAAAGCCGTGCTATAGATGAATGCGTCAGGCAATAAGGTCTTGATCCCCCGGTCCATTCCGCCGGCAGTGTAAACGATAAATCCGCTTGAAAGCGCGGCAAACATCATAAACATCCCTATCATCCCCAGCCACAGGTTGAATTTCTTCGCCTTCTGCTGAGTCAGCTCTTCCTTATCTTGCGTGTATTTAGCCATAGCTATCATAGGGCATTAAAATCAAACAGTAATATCAGCTGGATGAGTGGCAAATAAAAAAAAGAGGTAAACATTACCCGACGTGCCGAAGCCAGATCCCGCTTCAAAAAAAGCTTCAGCCCGTACCAGCTAAACAGCAATGCACCAAGGGCCGAGGCAATCGAAACCACAACGCCGCCAAACCCGAAATAATACGGCAACAAACTTACAGGCAACATGAGGAGCGTTGAAACCAACACCATCAATGCAGACAGCCTGTCACGCTTTGTCGTGGGCAACAACCGGAAGCCTGCCCGCTTGTAATCTTCATCAAGCACCCAGGCAATACCCCAAAAATGAGGAAACTGCCATACAAACTGGATGATAAACAACACCAGCGGTATGACGACGATAGCGGCGACATTATGTTGGCTATAGGCCGCCAAATCATTCTGGCTAAAGGCTGCATAATAGCCGATAAGCGGCGGCAATGCGCCAGGAAACGCACCAACAAACACCGCTATCGGCGATTTTCGCTTCAGCGGTGTATAAATAAATGCGTAAAGGACTATAGAAAAGACCGACAAAAGCCCGGCAATAAAGTTTAGCGAAACCAACGTGTACGTACCGGCAATGCCCATGAGCAAGCTTAATACAAGGGCCTGCCCTGTTGTCATGCGGCCGGACGGGATAGGCCGATCAGCCGTCCGCTTCATCAGTTTATCCAAATCACGCTCAATAATCTCATTGAACCCGTTGGCGGAGCCTGTGACCAAAAAGCCCCCCAGCGTAAGAATCAGCCAATTAACCCAATTAATGTCTCCCTGCTGCTTGCTGCCGATTAGAAAAGCAATGGAAGCCGAGAAGACAACGGTCATCGTCAAGCGGATTTTGACCAATTGCTTGAAGTCCGCCGCAAATTGCGCGACTTCAGCAAATTCCCCCTTGCCACGCTTCTGCATGGCTACCCCGCCACTAGCCATCCGCTTGGCCTGTATATCACGCTCAGATATCTTCATCAACTAATTTTTCAATATATCAAAAATCACTTCCATGCCACTTTACCAAGCAACAGCATCAAATAATACTGGTTGCCGAATAACAAGCTCGCCAACACGAGATGAGCTGTTTGCGCAAAAGGCGGAATATCAACATATGCCAGTAACGCCGCTGTCACAAACTGCAACACCATCAATAGCAAAAGCAAGTTTGTAAACTTACTTTGGTAGCTACTTGGAGCAAAACGCGAGCGCACGACAAAAAACAAAAGTACGATCACTATTGCGGATACCACCGCCAAGCTCCGATGTACGTCGAGCACCTGCCCGACCTGCTCCAGCCATTCGCTCCGGTCTGGCATACTACTTGAAGCCGAAATCAAGTCTATCTCTTCCCTTACACCGGTACCGACCGCTACCTGGACGATAATCAGGAAAAGCGAAAATGCCGCCAAAACCTTTATCCCACCGGACGTATGATTGATGAGCAAATCCTTATCCCGCAGCGACCGGGCCTTGAAATACGTATAAATACTAATTCCGACAATGACCAAAGCGAGCAGCATATGCACCGTAATAATCCAGGGCATCAGGTTGGTAGACACAACGATCGAGCCCAACCAAGCCTGGTAGCCAACGGCTATTACATTAATCACACTCCAAATGAAAATGGACTTTTTCGTTTTAAAGAACGTAAATGAAAAAATGGCGCAAAGTAAAAGCAAAAATCCAGTAATCGCTCCAACCAACCGGTTGATATACTCTGTCCACGTTTTCGCGGCATTGAATGGTTCATGCTGCAAGATGCTCTCATCGTTGCGTATGCGTTCGGCCAGCTCCTTGTTGCCAAACCGCTCCAGCATCTTCGCAAACCGTTCGTTTTTCTTTTGCCTCCCCGCAATATACTTTTCCTCATATCCTTCGGGCAATTGCGAGGCGGCTGTAGGCGGTACCAACCGGTCAAAACACTTCGGCCAATCGGGACATCCCATTCCGGAGCCTGTGCTCCTTACCACACCACCCGCGAGAATCAACACAAACAACGATATAATCGTGATCTTGTTGACCCATAAGAATCTTTTTTCAGCAGGTGGAAGCATGTTTTATCACTCGGTCTCCTTCTCCGGCTGCGGATTATTGGCCAACTCCCACTCGCGCTGAATACGCTCAGCCTCCGCATTTCCTTCAAAGTCATGTGGCAAATTCGAACTCATCGTCTCTGAAAAAGGAACCGTCTGCGGAATAAAATCTTCATGGTGCCCTGGTTTGCTATAATCATATGGCCAACGGTAAACCGTAGGAATTTCTCCTGGCCAGTTGCCATGGATATGCTCCACAGGAGTCGTCCACTCCAGCGTATTTGAGCCCCATGGATTCTGGGTAGCACGCTTGCCAAACCAAATAGACGAAAAGAAGTTCCAGATAAACGCAATTTGTCCTAATGCGGCGATGATAGCCGCCCAGGTAACAAATACGTTTACGGAAATCCATTTTTCCATAAACGGAAACTCCGTGAATGCGTAATACCGACGCGGAACACCGTCTATACCCATAAAGTGCATAGGGAAGAACACCAAATACGCACCGATGAACGTAAGCCAAAAATGCAAATATCCTAATTTCTCATTCATCATACGGCCGAAGAGCTTTGGAAACCAGTGATAAACCCCACACAACATACCAAAGATGGACGCTGACCCCATTACCAAGTGGAAGTGGGCCACCACGAAGTACGTGTCATGTAAGTTGATGTCCAACGCAGAGTTACCCAAATAAATACCGGTAAGACCACCCGAAATGAAGAATGATACCATGCCGATAGCAAAAAGCATCGCCGGTGTAAACCGGATGTTGCCCCGCCAAAGCGTAGCCAGGTAATTAAATACTTTCACGGCAGAAGGCACGGCAATGATCAACGTCGTAATCATAAACACTCCGCCCAAAAACGGGTTCATCCCCGTGACGAACATATGGTGTCCCCAAACGATGAACGACAGGATAGTAATACCGATCAACGAGTAGACCATCGCATGATAGCCAAAGATGGGTTTACGTGAGTTCGTAGAAATAACTTCGGATGTCAGACCAAGAGCCGGCATCAATACAATGTAAACCTCCGGGTGTCCCAGGAACCAAAACAAGTGCTGGAACAGGATGGGGCTACCGCCTTCGTTGGGCAAAATTTGGCCTTGGACGACCAAGTCCGATAAATAGAAACTTGTACCAAAGCTCCGATCGAAGATAAGTAACACCACAGCAGACACCAATACCGGGAACGACAACAGCCCGACAATCGCGGTCAGGAATAACGCCCATATAGTGAGTGGCATCTTCCAAAGGTCCATCCCCTTCGTGCGCATGTTCAATACCGTACTGATATAATTCGTGCCACCGAGTACCTGGGACACAATGAAAAGCGTCATGCTGATCAGCCATAAAGTCATCCCCGTAGCCGAACCACTAATCGCTTTAGGCACAGCGGAAAGCGGCGGGTAGATGGTCCATCCTGCACTTGCCGGGCCGCTCTCTACGAAGAATGACGCGATCATCACAATACAAGCCACAAAGAAGAACCAATACGAAAGCATGTTCATAAACGGCGACGCCATATCCCTTGCTCCCAACTGATAAGGTATCAACAGGTTGGCAAACGTACCGCTAAGCCCAGCTGTAAGCACGAAAAAGACCATGATGGTTCCGTGTATGGTCACCAACGCCAGGAAAAATTCAGGGTGAATACGCCCACCGGCGGCCCACTTACTGCCAAGGAAAACCTCCAAAATCGGGAATTCCTTATCCGGCCAGGCCAATTGAATCCTGAACAAAATCGACAACAGCATGGCTACCACAGCCATAATAATACCGGTAATCAAAAATTGCTTAGCAATCATTTTGTGGTCTTGGCTAAATACATATTTAGTCCAAAACGTTTCATGGTGATGCCCATGATCACCGTGATGGTCCACGCTATGAGTGCCTGCGTTTGCTATAGTTGACATATCTGTGTATTAATACGTTTTTTTTTCAATATTAGTTGGCGTTAGCCAACAGCTTCTTCGCTTCTACTTCTTCTTCTGATGCCTGTGACACCTGAAACTCTTTCCTCAAATCTTCCGTGAAAAAATAGGGTTGCTCGTTGAGCCAAGCTTGGTACTCCTCCTCGGTGACTACCCGTACCCGCTTCTGCATGTTATAGTGCCCGCCACCACATATCTTGGCACACAACATAACAAAGTCGTAATTGTAATCGCCCAATTTGTCGCGCATCTCCTCCGTTGTCACGGTCGGTGTAAACTGGAAGTAAGTCTTCATCCCCGGCACAGCATTCATTTGAACGCGGAAGTCCGGAATATAAAAGCTGTGCAGAATATCCTTTGAAGTGATCTGTACGCGGACAGGCCTGTTTACGGGTAGCACAATTTCAGCGCCCAACTGGTCATCCCAACTGCTCTTATCTGTAAAGTCAATACCAAGGCTATTCAATGGCGTAGTCAGCCGATAATTACGCTCGCCAATTTGTCCGTCCCGTCCCGGATAACGTACCGTCCAGGCGAACTGCTCACCAATGACTTCAATGTGAAGTGCGTTCTTTTGTTCCTCCTCGGGAACATTGGTAATACTCCGCCAGGTAAAGAAGCCAAACAATACCAGCACAGTCAACACCACGGCCGGCACAATGGTCCAGACTTTCTCAATCGTGTTGTTATGCGGGTAAAAATAAGCTTTCCTTGAGGGCGTTGCACGGTATTTGAAAGCGAAACCAAACAAACCGATATGCGTGAGCACCAAAACGATGGTTGTAATGACCGTCGTAATCATAAACATCGCGTCTATCCGCTCGCCATGCTCTGTGGCAGCATCCCGCAGGGATTGCGCACCATGATTTGCGTAAGACCAATAAACGCCATAAAGACCCACCACCAAACACACCAAAAACAAATTTGCATGTACATTATACATATAATAGGTGGTATCCCGGCCATTCATACGGCGGGTCAACTCATATATCTGCAGAATCTTACCCACTACCGCCACCAGCACGCAAACCAAGAAGACAACCAGCAGGTAATAAAAGAAATTGGTGTATACCTGCGGGTCGAGGCTCACTTTGCCGGCCTCCTCGGTTGTTGCCGTCGGGGTAGCTCCTTTTACAGCAGCTGCGGAGTCCATGGCAGCCGTATCTGAAGTCAACGAGGTGTCAGCCGATACGGTAGCGTTCGGGTCAGCGATTGCTCCAGTTGTATCGGTAGCATGAATGGAAGTATCTTCCACCTGTTGACGTGCGGATACCGTAGCCGACAATGACACGCCTATCGCGAGCGCCAGCAAAAAAACTATCTTAAAATTACTATTCTTTAAAAAGCCCATCTCTATTTATAACGATTGTCCGTGTTCTTATATTTTAACGTCGGCCTGCTCCATTCAGCCTTCAAATCTCGTATATCAAATCTGGTGATGCAAACTTTCTTCCAAAAAAGGATGCTTGGCTGGCGCTAATGCATGCCGGCTCAACTTGTTTAAGACCAAGAAAGAAAATAGCCCCACAAATCCCAATGCTGTTCCGATCTCTATCCATCCGAAACCACGGTGTACTTCCACCGTACCGGGCATAATCATGATGTAGTAATCCAGCCAGTGGCCCAGCAGCAGCACGATGCAAACGATCATCAGTATATTCATTTTCCGCTTGGCATCCCTATCCATCAATGCCAAGATCGGCACTACAAAATTGATAAACAGATTGACCCAAAACCATAGCTTGTACTCCGGCTCCCAACGCTTGTAGAAGTACACGGTTTCTTCAGGAATGTTGGCATACCAAATCAGCATAAACTGTGCAAACCAAACATAAGTCCAGAAAATGGAGAACCCAAAAATCAGCTTACCCAAATCATGCAGATGGTTTTCATTTACCCAAGCCAAGTAACCCGATTTTTTAAGTAAAATCAAGATCAGGGTAATCACGCACAACCCGCTAACCCACATGGCGGCAAAATTATACCAACCAAACATCGTCGAAAACCAGTGTGCTTCCAGTGACATGACTGTATCAAATGACCAGATAGGTGTTGTAAAGCCAAAAATCACTAAAAACAACGCCGAAAGTTTGAAACTCTTTTTATAGGAATTAAGGCCGCCCTGCAAATCTTCGTTATACGAATATTTGGCCAGCAACCAAGAGCAGATGCTGTAGGATCCCATGAACACGACCTGGCGTAGTAAAAAGCCAGGAGCGTTCAAAAATGCGGACTTCCCGGCCACCAATGCATCATAATTGGGGCTTTCGGGGTCTGTAAGTCCTTCTGCATACCAGTGATGGTACAAATTGTGCGAAAATAACCCTGTAGCGGTGATTATCAACAGAATAACGGATGCAATAGGTAACACGCTGGCCATCGCTTGCGGAATCCGAATCAAGCCTGAAGACCATCCGGCCTGCGTAACAAACTGCAAAGCCAAAAAGAATCCCCCGGCAGCACATACACACGTAAAATAATACCCCATCAGCAGCAAATTGGCGTATGTACGTTCCACGATGATGTGTTCACTGGAGAGCAAGCCAATGGCTACTGCCACTATGCCTACCGCAAGCGCGACCAAACTCAGTCCCCTCGCCTTCGCCGTAAACGTAAATTGCTCGCTAAAGTTATAATCGTGATGATGACTATGAGTTCCCATTTAATATAGCTGATATAATATTATTTTTTCTGTAATTCTCTGACGTACATAACTACCTTCCAACGCTCTTCGGGGGACAGTTGGGAAGCGTGCGATCCCATCATGTTCAGTCCGTACGTGATTGTATGATAGATTTTACCGTCGGTCAATTCTGCCATCAACCCGCCTCTTGAGGAGTTGATTCCATCAGATTTCGCGTATGATGGCGGCGGAGGATAGTTTTCCAACTGCCGGGATTCGGACTTGGACTCCAGTCTCCTGTCCTTCGTAATCGGCCCATCGCCACGTCCTTCGGGTCCATGGCAAACCGCGCAATATACCTGATACAATGCTTCTCCCTGAGCGAGCGTTTCCTGGGTCCGTTGGAGGGGGTTGACCAGCTCTTCGCCCGCGCGTTCATAATCTTCTGTACTTGCCGAATAAGGGAACCGTTCGAATCCCACCGGCGTAGTACCCGGCGGCGGAATCTGAGCCGTTTTGCCATCCTTAAAGTTGGGGTTCGGCTGATCAGGATTATACCCTAACGGGTCGTACATATTTCGCGAAAATTCCCAGCCCGTGCTGCGTGTGGTATTGTCACCACAAGCTACCGCAGCCGCAATCGCAACGGCTGCGCCTACAGCGCTAAGAAATCTCATCTTATTCATAGCTAACATATTTGCGTTCATTGTACTTCACTTCTACGGCTCCGGCCTCTTTCAACAGCCCTTCAATCTTTTCATGGTCTACATTATCATTGGCATCAATAGCAATGATAAACCGATCATCCGTGGCACGCAAATCCATTACCCGCGGAGCCCTGCCCGGAAACAGGTGGTTGCGGTAGAAAAACGTTGCAACCATACCCAAGGCGGTAATTAAAATCGTGCACTCAAACGTCACCGGCACGAAGTCAGGCAACGGTAAAGCAGGCTTGCCACCGATGTTCATGGGCCAATCGTAGGTCATCGTGTAATATAACAGACTGAAACCCAGTGTTCCGCCCAACAAGCCAAAGCAGAATGCCGCGATAGGTAGGCGCGATGGCTTCACGCCCAACTTCGCCTCGATGCCATGGATTGGCATCGGTGTGAAGCAATCGTAAATGCTGATGTTGTTGGCCTGCAGCTTGTCAATCCCGTCCATCAGCTCGTCCGGGTCTGCAAAACTTCCGATGATATATTTGATATTGCTCATTGCTACTTGGTTTCTAACTCCTTAATGTCTTCTTCACTGACTGAATCATACTTTGACAGTGAATCTCTGAAAAACGCTACCTGCTCGGGATCGAGGTGGCCTTCCTTAACCAGTTTGGTCTTCTGTTGCAAGCTCGCGCTCTTCAACAGCAATTTCACCTCCGCGATAGCAATACCTGGCAGGAACCGCAGGAACAGCAGGAACAGGGTAAAGAATACACCTATGGATCCCACGAACACACCGACATCCGTCCAGGTTGGGTAAAACATCGCCCAACTTGAAGGAATGTAATCGCGGTGCAAGGACGTAACGATAATCACGAAACGTTCAAACCACATTCCGATATTCACTACGATGGAAAGTACCCAGGAAATGGGAATACTTGTCCGTATCTTTTTGAACCAGAAAAGTTGCGGCGAAATCACGTTACAGGTCATCATCGCCCAATAAGCCCACGCATAAGGCCCCGCAATCCGGTTGGCAAATGCATACATCTCGTATTCGGAGCCGGAATACCATGCGATGAACAACTCAGTCAGGTAAGCGATACCTACGATAGAGCCCGTCACCATGATGATTTTGTTCATCGACTCGATGTGGAACATCGTAATATAGTTCTCAAAGTTGAGCACCTTACGCATCACCAACAGCAGGGTCTGCACCATGGCAAATCCGGAAAAGATTGCCCCAGCGACGAAGTATGGCGGAAAGATGGTCGTGTGCCAACCCGGGATGACTGAGGTTGCAAAGTCCATGGAAACTATCGTATGTACGGAAAGTACCAGCGGGGTAGAGATACCAGCGAGTATAAGTGATACGATTTCGAAACGTTGCCACGTCTTTACAGAGCCATTCCAGCCAAACGACAGGATGGAATAAATCCTCCTTTTTAAGCCCGCAGCACGGTCACGTACAGAGGCGATATCCGGCAATAGACCACAATACCAAAACACCAAGGATACTGTGAAATAAGTAGAGATTGCGAACGCATCCCATACCAATGGTGAGTTGAAGTTTACCCAAAGCGATCCAAACTGATTGGGTAGCGGAAAAATCCAGTATGCCAGCCAGGGGCGGCCCATGTGCGCTACCACATACGTAGCGGCACATATCACCGCAAAAATTGTCATCGCTTCTGCTGAGCGGTTGATGGAGTTGCGCCAGTTTTGCCGGAATAACAACAACACCGCGGAGATAAGTGTACCGGCGTGACCGATACCTACCCACCAGACGAAATCAGTGATATCCCACGCCCAGCCAACGGTCTTATTCAATCCCCATGCACCGATACCAGTCCAAAACGTATAGCCGACGCTCACCACCCACAGCAAGGCACCCAATGCGGCCATGATAAACCCTATCCACCAAGCCTTGTTGGGTTTATTTTCCACCGGCAGCAAGATATCATCCGTCACCTTTGCATAGGTGATATCCTTTCCGGTAACTAATGGTTCTCTTAATATTGATTCGTTATGCGATGACATAGTCTATTATTTCATTCGTAAATTATCTTTTCTCATTTGGCCTTATGGAACCTGCTATGACACTTGCCTGTTGCGAAAGGCGCTGTCATGGCCGGTTTCAAAATGATTAAGCCTCATACGTATTTCTTACCTTCGTCATGTAGCCGATGCCGGGTTGCACATTGATCTCCTCCAGCACATAGTAAACCCGCTCGTTTCTCAATGCTTTCGAAACTTCCGAATTGGGATCATTGGCATCACCGAAAATAATGGCATTTGCTGAACATGCTGAAGAACAAGCCAACTTGATGTCACCATCCCGCAACTGCCGTTTTTCCATTTTGGCCTTCAGCTTGCCTGCTTGGATACGCTGGATACACATCGAGCATTTTTCCATCACCCCACGTGAGCGGGAAACAACATCCGGATTCAACACCAATTGGGTAAACTCATTATTCAGGTAATTGTCAAACCGAGAATCGTTCCAGTAGTTGAACCAGTTGAAACGGCGTACTTTGTACGGGCAGTTGTTTGCGCAGTAACGCGTACCGAAACAACGGTTGTATGCCATGTGGTTTAACCCCTCTGAAGAGTGCATGGTGGCAATTACCGGGCAGACCGTCTCACAAGGAGCGTGTTCACAGTGCTGGCACATCATCGGTTGGTGCACCACCGACACATTTTCCATGTCATCCAAATCGCGGATATCATCCTCCTTGGTATACGACTTACCATCCTGCTCGATAGCGTAGTAGCGGTCTATACGCAACCAGTGCATTTCGCGGCGGCGGCGCACTTCATCGCGCCCTACTACCGGGATATTGTTTTCGATATTACAAGCGACAATACACGAACCGCACCCTGTACATGCGTTGAGGTCGATAGCCATCACCCATTTATGACCGGGCTGTTCGTATTTATCCCACAAATCATAGGTTTTGTGCTTATCCGTCCATCTTCCGGCATTATGGCCTGGATTTTCCTTGTACTGAGTGAAGGTGGTTTCCCGGATAACGTTCCGGCCCTCGATCGTGTGATGCGTCTGCGTCTGAGCTAATTCATAGGTTCCGCGGGCTTTGGTCAGCTTAGCTGTTGTGTTAAAATGCAGCGTACCATTTACTAGCTTCGCAAAAGGATAGGCATTTTGCCCTACATTATTTCCTGCTTTACCGGCTTTGGTGCGCCCATACCCCACAGCGATGGAAACGGTACCCATTGCCTGACCAGGTTGCATCAGCACGGGCAATGTCACCTTATAACCGTTTTCTCCTTCTACGGTCACCAAGCTGTTTTCGCCCAATCCTAATGATTCGGCGAATTTAGGATTGATGGCGGCATAGTTGTCCCACGTCACTTTGGATACCGGATCGGGCAATTCCTGCAGGTAGGCGTTATTTGCCTGTTTACCGTCTTTAAGCGCAACGCTTTGATATAATTGTACTTCTATATCTTTTGCTAACGCTTTACTGTTGGTCGCGATGGTATTAGCCACCGCGGCAAGTGATGCCGTATCGACGTTGTAAGTCGATGCAGGCTGGTCACCTTTATGCTCAAAACCAGTCTGCAAAACGTCTTTCCAAGACTTACTGCTGCCCGCTAAGATATTCTGCTCCCAATTGTTCCTGACAAAGGTATAATATTCAGTCTTTTCGCCTGCCCATAGTAAGAGGCTTTGTTCGGCTTGGCGTGTGTTGTATACCGGATTGATCGTAGGCTGCACGATCGTATAATAACCGCCGCGCGGGTTTGCATCGCCCCAAGACTCCAAGAAATTATGGTTTGGTGCAATGGCATCCGATTCGGAAGCTGTTTCATCTTCGCGGTCGGCAAACGACAATTTGAATTTAATCTTGGCAAGCGCTTCTTTTACGGCACCGGCATTCGGATAATCGTATAACGGATTACTATCTAAAAAGAACACCACATCCACGTCACCCCGATTTGCTTCGGCCAAAAATGCGGCAAAAGCCTCATCATCGCCCTTATACTGATAGGACGGGTTATCAAGATCAATCGTGCTGCCATAACTTTGCAACGCCACGTTGATGGCATTGGTCAGCGTTTGTATTGCTACGTCGTTTGATCCTGCAACCACGACGGCGCGGCCGCGTGCCTGCAGAAGCTCTTGGGCCACCAGTTTTAATGCCGTTTGGGCCTTTTGGTTTGTGCTCAACGCACCCGGTAAATTGCCACCGGTAATGACGTTATAAAGTGCGATCAGCAAGGGGCCTTCCTCTGAAGGCTTGATAGCGACACGCACGTCTGCATTGGTACCGGTAAGACTCATACCGCCTTCAAACTGAATATGGCGGGACATTCTGCCGTTTTGCAAACTCTTGTAATCCCGGTTGGAAACATATTGTTGCGTATGTTCTTCCCCACTTAACCAAGTACCGAGAAAATCAGCAGCCACACTAACAATCACATCTGCATTGTCAAAGCGGTAATGAGGCACCACAGCCTTTCCAAAACTACGTTGATTGGCTTTTATAATACCACTATACGATACAGCATCCACTTCCACTAACCGGGCGGTGGGATACCTGTCGGTAAACCGAGCCACCGTTGCTAGGGTTGACGGGCTATTTATTGTTGATGATATGATACGAATTTGCTTACCGGCTGCACTGGCAGCATCCAATGCCGTAACCACATGGGTATCCAATTCGTCCCAAGAAATATCTGCTCCATTGAACTTAGGCCCTTTTAGCTTGGACATATCATATAAATCCAATACCGAAGCCTGTGCCGAAGCATCCGTGCCGCAGTTGAGTCCAACTGCTGCGGGGTTCGCTTCGAGTAAGATAGGCCGTCCTTCCCGCGTCCTTACCAACACGCTCTGCCCCTTGAAGCTGGAAGCATAGAAGTTGGGAATTCCGGGGGTTATCTCCTCGGGTTTTATCAGATAGGGAACGGCTTTATGTACGGGTGTACGTTCGCAAGCGGCCAACGTAACGGCCCCCAGTCCAAATCCCAATGCCTTCAGAAAATCGCGACGGGGAGTTTTTGTGCTTAAGCCAGCTTCATTCAATACGTCTTCTACAGGAACCGGTTCGGCAAATTCACCTTTGCTTTTCGACACGAAAGCCGGCGTCTGATGCAATTCTTCCAAACCTTTCCAATATTTCTTGTTGCTATCCATTTAAGCTATATCTAAGATTGCGTATGTCTAAATATGTATCTATTATTAATAATGGCATTTGCCACATTCCAAGCCGCCCAGCATTGCTGCAGTCACCTTTTCACCTTTTTTCAATTTTTCATGTGCGGCAATCAACTGATCATAGTAGGCGTTGCCTTCATGATTAACTTCAGTCTCTTGGTGACAATTCACACACCACTTCATGGTAAGTGGAGAATATTGGTATACCTCCTCCATCGTTTCAATCGGGCCATGGCATGTTTGGCACTCAACACCGGCTACCACCACGTGTTGCGAGTGATTGAAATAAGCAAAATCAGGCAGGTTATGGATGCGCACCCATTCGATGGGACGTTGGTTGGGGCCATATTCCATCGTTTCTGGGTTATAATCCAATGCGCGGTATATCTTGGCAATTTCCGGAGACAACTCACCATCGTATTTGTCACTTGCTGTTATGGCTTTATGACAGTTCATACACACATTTGCCGATGGAATGGAAGCATTCTTTGATTTATAGGCACCGCCATGGCAGTATTGGCATTCAATCTGGTTGACGCCTGCATGCAATTGGTGCGAAAATTTAATAGGCTGTACCGGCTGGTAACCTTCATGTACACCGACGTTCCACAGTGTTTTCCAGCCAGCGGATCCAAGAAAAACAATCAGCATAAGTACGGCAAAAAATACCAGCTTCTTATTCTTGGCCAGCTTCTTTAGCTTGCCAACGTAATCCGTTTTTGGCCCTTCAACCAAGGCAGGCTCAGGAATCAAATCTTTATTGCTTGCAATGACACGCTCCAGTGTACGGATAACCTTGTTGAGGACTAAAATGACTACAAACGCCAAGATTACTACCGCTACTAACCCGATGATCATGAAGCTGCTGGCATCACCACTTGCCGCTGCACCACCTGCACCACCGCCCGAAGCGCCTCCGCCTGCAGCATCGGAAGCCGCTTTCTTTTCCTCTTCAGACGTAATGTAGACAAGAATACTCTTTATCTGGTCTTCAGAAAGCTGAGGGAAGGCGGTCATAGCCGCCGAAGGATACTGCGCATCCAACTCCAATGCGATGGGATCGCCTGCCGCAATCATCGAAGGTGCATTGTGGATCCATTTCAACAACCAAGCCTCGTCACGCCGCTCATTCACTCCAGCCAACTCTGGGCCCAAAAACTTACCAAATACCTTGTGACAAGAAGAACAATTGGCCTTGAAAATCGTCTCGCCTTCCTTTGCATCCTGAGCCTGCAATGACGAAACCGAAAACAACAACACCAACGCAACGGATATCGGCTTGGCAATTCTTTCAAAAACTAATGAGATATTTCTCATATTGAGCACTTTATACAGATTATGATGAATGTAAAAATTTGGGTTATCTGAATCAATGGAACTACACCCTCTTAATAATGCCACAAAAGTATAACTTATTGGCGTATCGGTGACAATTGGATGACCGAATTTAATAATTTATAATCGTTCTAAATTGCCTAAAATAGGCGATTAAAGGACATATAGCGTATTTTGGTAGAACTTTCGAGTAGCTACTGAGCATAAGAACAATTTTATGAATTTTGTTTTTTTATTATAATTTTTTATACTCTTCTACGGGTGTACGGCGGACACCTTGCTGGCGATATGGCGTTGGAAATTTAACAAACGATTATGAAAACCTTTTGTTATAAATTATGTATATTCGCATGGGTGGATAAGTTAATTATCCCAAGAAAGTGAATGACGTGATGCGCTATATTTGGCTTGTTTTGACATCTTCGTTCTTTTATATTGCATGTGGGCAAACCGTTGCGCAACGGGATATCGAGCACCGGTCCAATCAATCCAAGGATACTTCAATTAAAAATAAAATGGATACCGCGAAATATAACGAACTGACGCCTGAGGAAGAATATGTCATCATCCACAAAGGTACCGAACGGCCGTTTACCGGAGAGTTGCTGCACAACAAAACCGAGGGAATTTACGCATGCAAACGCTGTGATGCCCCCTTGTACCGGTCGGCGGACAAATTTGAATCGCATTGCGGTTGGCCGAGTTTCGATGATGAAATCGAGGGTGCCGTAAAACGCCTACCTGATGCAGACGGAAGGCGCACGGAGATCATATGCGCAAACTGCGGCGGGCATTTAGGCCATGTCTTTCTCGGCGAACGTTTTACCGCAAAAAATACGCGTCATTGCGTCAACTCGTTGTCGATGAAATTCGTCCCCGCGAAGACTCCCTGACGATCAGCTCCGACGGCAATACGATCTGCTTCACCTCTTTGATTTTTCCGTCAAGTTGATTGAGCAGCACATTGATTAATTCGTCTGCAATCGCTTCAATCGGCTGCGAAACGGCCGTAATCGTGGGCGTAAACAACTTGAAGAGCGTATGATCGTCATAGGATACAACCCCCGGTAAGGGGGTTTGATAGTGCTTCAGGGCTTTCAGCCCGGTAATCGCCAGATAATTGGTGGCAAAAAAGATAGCATCCGGCTGCTGGTCCTGCAAAAATGCGTGAAAATCACGAACGGTCGTCTCTTCATCATCCCCCATATTGACTTTCTTGACGTAAGGTTGCAGCTTGTAGGAATCAATTGCCCGCATATAGCCATTCATCCGATCCTGCATCTGCGTCTGGGAAGAATATAACGTAACCAGCGCAATACGCCGATAACCTTGCTGTGCAAGATGGGCTGTCGCGTCATATGCCCCTCTTACATTATCGGAGACGACATAATTGGTTGCCAGACCGGGAATATACCGATCGAACAAGACCAAAGGAAGCTGGCTGTTAATCAACGATTGAATGGTATCGTCGACCCCTTCAGAGGGCGTAATGATGTAACCATCCACATGGCGATCCCTAAAAAGCTGAATCAGTTCGATTGTTTTATCCGGCTGGTTATCCGTACTGCAATAAATAATCCGATACCCCTTGCTATAAGCCCTGGTTTCGATAAGGCGAGCGATGTTTGCAAAGAAAGGATTTGAGATATCTTCAATAACAAGGCCGATGATTTTTGTCTTACCCGTCCGTAGGCTTTTGGCTAATTCATTGGGTTTATACCCGACTTTCTGTACATGCGCTAACACCCGTTTGGTCAGCCCTTCGCTGATGCGCTTCTCTTTTGCTTTGCCGTTAAGGATAAAAGATACGGTCGTAACCGACACGCCTAAATCTTTTGCAATGTCGCTGATAAGTATTTTTTTCTTCATAATAACTATTCGCTCCAGGCTGTAAGCTGTGGGCTATATGCTGTGTAGGTATTAAAAGTTTTAGCAAAAAAGCTTAATGTTTAGCTTCCGGACAAACGTATGGAATTTTTAATGAAGAATACAAAATAATTTATAAAAATAGTTCCTGTTTTAGAATAAAAAATTAGCTTTACAGCGAATTAAAATGGTAATTTTTTCTGAAACAGACATGCTAAGGCGTTTAAGCACTTCGCTACTATTTGCGACGATAAGTACCCTGTCATGGGCTCAGGACTCTTTAATCTCTTACGTCGATCCGTTTATCGGCACCGGTGGCCATGGACACACCTTTCCGGGAGCGGCCGTTCCCTTTGGGATGGTGCAATTAAGTCCGGATAATGGCCGGAGCGGTTGGGACTGGTGCAGTGGATATCATTACAGCGACAGCTTAATAGCAGGCTTCAGCCATATGCATTTAAGCGGTACGGGCATCGGCGATTGGCTGGACATATCGGTGATGCCATTGGAAGCACCACTTGATGACACCACAAAGGGCGTGAAGGTACCTTTCAGCCATGACAACGAGCGGGCTTCTCCGGGGTATTACCAGGTAACGCTGGACAATGGTATCCAAGCCGAGCTTACCGCGTCGGAGCGCATTGGCTACCACCGGTATACGTATCCTCAAATTGACACTCCGGTGGTACGTTTTGATCTTGCATTTCGCCAAAATTGGGATACGCCGACCGAAACCCACATCAGCATCCTGAACGACAGCACATTGGTCGGCTACCGTTATTCTACTGGCTGGGCCAAAATCCAACGCGTGTATTTTGCTGCAAGAACCTCAGCCCCATTCGTCAAAACTATCCTCCATGACGGACAATCGGCTTCAACCATGACCGATATGGCCGAAACCTATGAGCGAGGCAAAGGCGTATCCGCTCAACTCCTTTTTGACGGAAGCCGGCATAAAACGATTGAATTGAAAGTTGCCCTATCGATGACCGGTTATGAGAAGGCCCTAAATGAATTGAATCTTGCTAAAAAAGACCGGTTCAACGCCGCGCGCCAGGCCGCCAAAGACAAATGGGAAGCCGAACTGCAAAAAATCAAAATCCGTTCGGAAAGCGACGAGCTGAAACGCGTCTTTTACACGGCGTTATACCATACGGCCCTGTCGCCAACGTTGTATGCTGACGCTGACGGCGAATACCGAAATGCACATGGTGATATCCATACGATGCCCAACGGTGCCAGTCGTTATACGCTTTTTTCACTTTGGGATACGTTTCGTGCATTAAAACCGCTGTTCACGCTGACGCAACCCGATAAATACACGGACATGCTTAATAGCATGCTTGCTTTCCATGACGAAAATGGGTTGCTCCCTGTGTGGGATCTCAGTACTTGGGAAACGAACACCATGACCGGATATCATGCCATCCCCGTGTTGGCCGATGCGATCCTCAAAGACTGGCCGGGGCTGGATGCCGAACGGGCGTATCAGGCCATGCTGAAAAGTGCTCATCAGGCTATTCGCGGCGTGCCGGATTACATAGCATACGGCTATCTACCACAAGACAAAGCCGGAGGAAGCGTGACCATCACGCTGGAATATGCATTTGACGATTGGTGCATTGCCCAAGTTGCCAAAAAGCTTGGCAAAACAGCAGATTATGCCACATTCATGAACCGTGCTAAATCGTATGCCAATCTCTTCGATAAACAGACCGGCTTTATGCGCGCCAAAAACAGCGACGGACTATTTATCGAACCGTTCGATCCGTTTTGGTCTGAGCATGACTTTGACAAAAGCCAATACATCGAAGGCAACGCTTGGCAGCACTCGTTTTTTGTACCTCACGATGTACGCGGATTGGCCAATCTATACGGCGGCAACGAAGGGCTGAGTGCCAAATTGGACGAATTATTTTCAGCTCCTTCGGAGATGCACGGAGATAACATCTCACCTGATGCAAGTGGCTTTATCGGCCAGTATGCACATGGCAATGAACCAAGCCACCACATCGCTTATATGTACAGCTATATCGGCGAACCCTGGAAAACACAAGACCGCGTACGCCAAATTGTGGACTCGATGTACCATGACGGCCCTGACGGCTATGCAGGCAATGAAGATGCCGGACAGATGAGTGCGTGGGCTGTATGGAGCATTGCGGGGCTCTACCCTGCCAACCCCGCCAGCGGGGAGTATGTATTTGGCAGTCCTATCGCCGATGAGACCATCTTCACCTTACCAAACGGCAAACAGTTCACAATACGTGCACTCGACAATAGCGAGAAAAACAGCTATATCCAATCAGCCACACTGAATGGCAAGCCCTACGAAAACATTTATTTACGACATCAAGATATGCTCAATGGGGGCGAATTGGTCTTCAAAATGGGCCCAAAGCCAAGCAAACGTTTTGGCCGCAAGCCTGAGACGTGGCCCGGCGCGACGGGTGATCGGTAATGGGTGGCCGGGGGTTGGCACTCGGTGAACAGTGAACCAAAGCAAAAAGCCGGATATGCTTGTGCATATCCGGCTTTTTATATGAAAAGGATGAAGCGCTGATCCCTTATGCTTCTTTCTTTTCAGGTTTTGGCAATAGTGCTTTGCGCGAAAGCTTCAACTTGCCCTGTTTATCGATATCCAGCAGTTTGACAGTGACCATATCGCCTACATTGAAGATGCCGTCCATCGTTTCAAACCGCTTCCAGTCGATTTCCGAAATATGGAGCAACCCGTCTTTCCCTGGCAAAATCTCGATAAACGCACCAAACGGCATGATAGATTTTACCTTTCCCTCATAGATTTCGCCTACTTCGGGCTTAGCAGCGATGGCCTTGATTCGGCGCACAGCATCATCGATGGAGGCTTTGTTTTCAGCAAACACCTGTACCACTCCTTTATTATCGATCTCCTCGATCGCAATGGTGGCCCCGGTTTCACGCTGCATCTCCTGAATGATTTTTCCACCTGGCCCAATAACAGCGCCAATAAACTCCTTATCGATGGTAAAGCTGACGATGCGCGGCGCATGCGGCTTGTAGTCGGCACGGGGTGCGGCAAGCGTTTTCTCCATTTCGTTCAGAATATGCAGCCGGGCTTCCTTCGCCTGCTCCAATGCTTGGATGAGCACTTCCCATTTCAGCCCATGAATCTTTAAGTCCATCTGGCAACCTACAATACCTCTGGCCGTGCCCGTCACTTTAAAGTCCATATCACCTAAATGATCTTCATCTCCCAGGATATCACTTAGGATAGCGTATTTGCCGGTCTTTTCATCGGTAATCAGCCCCATGGCGATGCCCGAGACGGGAGCCTTGATTTTGACCCCGGCGTCCATAAGCGCCAACGTACCGGCACATACGGTAGCCATGGACGATGAGCCGTTTGACTCCAGAATATCAGACACGACACGAATTGTATAAGGGTTCTCATCGCCGGTGGGCAATACCTGCTTCAATGAACGCATGGCCAAGTTGCCATGCCCTACTTCGCGACGGCCTGGCCCCCGGTTAGGACGCACTTCTCCGGTTGAGAACGCCGGAAAATTGTAATGCAAAATGAACTTATTGTACCCATGAATAAAGGCCCCGTCAATCAACTGCTCGTCGTCCTTGGCACCCAATGTTACCGAAGTAAGCGACTGGGTCTCGCCGCGCGTAAAGATGGCCGATCCATGGGCAGCTGGGAGATAATCCACCTCGCTCCATATAGGACGTACTGTGCGTACATCACGGCCGTCAAGGCGAATACCTTCGTCCAATATCAGGTTGCGCACCGCCTCATATTGAACATCGTGATAATATTTTTTAATCAGAAACGCGGTTTCTTCATCGATTTCCTCTTCACCGAAAGCCGTTTCGATGAAGGCCTCTCCAATTTGTTTGAACTGTTCGCTGCGCTCATGCTTAGCTGACGCGGATTTCGCTACGGCATATACGTTGTCGTAGGTAGCTGCAAAAATCTGTTCGCGCAGTTCAGGGTTACTCGGCTCGTGGTTGTACTCACGCTTAACGGTTTTCCCCACTTTCTCGGCAAGCTCTACCTGTGCCTGCACTTGTTTCTGGATGGCCTTATGTGCAAACTCGATAGCCTCCACCATTTCAGCCTCAGATATCTCCTTTGCTTCTCCTTCAACCATCACAATGTCATTCGCGGAACCTGCAACGATAAATTCAAGTGTGGCCCGGTCCAATTCGCTCAACAGCGGGTTGATCACCAATTGGCCATCAATCTTAGCCACCCGCACTTCAGAAATAGGGCCGTTAAACGGTATATCCGATACCGCGATTGCCGCTGAAGCGGCCAATCCGGCCAATGCGTCCGGCATGATATCCTTATCCGCCGATATCAGCGAAATCATCACTTGGGTATCCGCGTGATAATCTTCCGGGAACAAAGGCCGCAGGGCCCGATCCACCAATCTGGAAATAAGAATTTCATAATCCGACAAGCGTGCCTCGCGACGTAAAAAACCACCGGGAATGCGCCCGGTAGCGGCATACTTTTCCTGATAATCTACCGAAAGCGGCAAGAAATCAGTTCCAGGTTTGGCTTCCTGTGCGGAAACCACGGTAGCAAGCAGCATGGTTTTCCCTTGCTTAACGACCACAGAACCATCGGCCTGTTTGGCCAATTTTCCAGTTGAAATCTCGATTTGGCGATCTCCGCCCATATCGATTGTTGTTTTGATTTCGTTGTAACTCATTTGTTGTTTCCATTCGATGTGCCGTTCGTCTTTTAGAAGCACATCACTTTATATATTAGACCTTTTAATTTTGCACAAACTTAGCTAAAATGCGCAGTATTCACGAATAAAAAAAAGCCATCTCCATATCGTGTATGGGATGGCTTCATAGAAAATTTTACCTGAAAGCTATTTGATAATATCACGCAAGCCCAGTGCTTTGATAATGGACCGGTAACGTTCGATATCCTTGTTGTAAAGGTATTTCAACAAAGAACGGCGTTTACCTACCAGCTTTTGCAAAGAACGTTGGGTAGCAAAGTCTTTCCTGTTCGTTTTCAAATGCTCTGTCAAATGAGCAATCCGTTTGGTGAATAAAGCCACCTGGCCTTCGGCAGAACCTGTGTTGGTTGCACCTCCGGCAAATTCAGCGAAAATATCCGCTTTGTACTCTTTACTTAAATACATTACTTGAATAATATTAAAGCGTTAAAAAATATAGGCTGCAAAGGTACGTTATTTTTGATTAGGCTCCAAATGTTTTTGGCAGCGCACCCGTATTATCAACGGTCGGTAATTTACCAATATATAACCGGCTTTTATAGGACAGCCGAACCTCGCCCCCCTCTTGATAGGCGTTGAATAGCCCAGCCAGCGCGTCCAGCATTTCACCGACTACCGGTGATTTTTCATCGGGCATGTATGAATAGGAAAGCGTGCGTCCTTGTAATTGTTCAAAGGTCAAACGATCGGTATGGACAAATTCCTGGTATGTCGGCACCTCGGGCGCAAAGAACG
Organism: Parapedobacter sp. ISTM3; assembly: GCF_016533505.1. Classification (NCBI taxonomy): domain Bacteria; kingdom Pseudomonadati; phylum Bacteroidota; class Sphingobacteriia; order Sphingobacteriales; family Sphingobacteriaceae; genus Parapedobacter; species Parapedobacter sp. ISTM3. The sequence goes on from NZ_JAENGN010000008.1 coordinate 158,650, forward strand.
CCAACACGTCCGGCGGCCCCATTTTGCGTTGGCTGACCTGCAGATAATCCACGGAATAGTGATGAATAAGCGCTTCGTACTCCGCCTCAAACTTGCTTTCTGAATTGCGGGTATTCCAGACTATCGCGATATAGGTACCATCCTTGCCAATACGTAAAAACTCTATCTTGGTCTTTCTCAAGTCGAACCAATGGAAGGCCTGCGCTGCCACAATGAGATCCACGGACCCGGCGTTTAGCCCTGTTGATTCGGCGGAGCCATCAACAAATACGCAATTATCAAATGCCGCCAGTCGCCGACGCGCGAATCGGCGCATGAACGAGTTGGGCTCCACCACATAAATAGGATTGCCCCAAACCGCTATCTGTTCGGTAAATATCCCTGTACCCGCCGCGATATCCGCGATGGTATGTGTGGCTGCTAACCCGATATGGTCACGCAGAAAACCGACCAGTTCGGCCGGATAGTTCGGTCTAAACCTGTCGTAGTTTTGTGCCCTGCTAGAAAATCGATCGATACTGTTCCGTGCCATAGCGATTACCTGTGTAAAAATAACTGAATTTCCTTAAATTAACCGATTCGGCACCGTTTAATTCACTAAATTTGCCTAGTTCATTCTTATGAAACCTTCAATTTGTTACCCACTGATTCAGCTGCTTACAGCAGCGCCGGTTACACCGACTGCTTGCAACCTGTATGCTATCGCGTCACTGACGGCCTATTTACTCAAACCCTTCAAATTATGGCCTAGATTTTTTCAGGATGACTGGAGAGTCGCTTCGCATTGATAAAGGGAATTATGGCATCAGCATCAAATTATAGGCGATCACATGAATAACAAATCCGTGAAGGAAAAACGAGAGAAACCGCTTCGAACGTCCATCTTAAAATTGCTCTATTACCGAGGGGCGCTTTCGTTAGCGGAGCTGAGCACCTATACGCAAAAAAGCATACCGATTGTTACCAATGCGATTGCCAGCCTGGCAAAGGAAGGAATCGTTATTGAAAGCGGATTGGCCCCATCAACGGGCGGACGGCGAGCAGTGAAATACCGGCTCAACAAGAAAACGAAGAAATACATCGTTGCCGTAGCAATGGACCAATTTATCACCCGTATCGCGCTATATAATTTGCTAAACGAAACCGTGTACCCCCAAGCGACGTTGTCCCTGCCTTTGCGTGACAACCCTAACGCTTTCCAGCAGTTGTGCTTCGCCATCGAACGGTATATCAATGCCTCTGATATAAAAAGAGCGCACCTGATCGGGATAGGTATCGGCATGCCTGGCTTCATCGATGTCGAAAACGGGATAAATGCCACTTTCCTCACCGATGATGGTGAGTTCGGGTTGCGCGACAGGCTTAGCCAGCGGTTGGGGATGCCCGTTTTTATCGAAAACGATTCGAGCACCATCGCCATTGCAGAATTACATTTCGGGGCTGCCAAAGACATGGAAGACGTCATGGTCGTCAATATCGGATGGGGCATTGGCCTAGGCATGATCGTCAAGGGCAGTTTATTCCGCGGCCATAACGGGTATGCCGGAGAATTCAGCCACATACCCTTGTCCCAAACCAATAAGATTTGCTCCTGTGGTAAACGGGGGTGCCTCGAAGTTGACGCTTCCCTCTTGGTTGCTGTTGAGAAAGCAAAAGAGGCGCTCGCTGAAGGGACTTCATCCCGATTGGCTACGCTTTTTGAAGACCGCACCAAAACTGAGGGCGACCACCTTATCGACGCAGCACGCAGCGGCGACCAACTCGCGGTATCATCGCTGTCTGACGCCGCTTTTATGATCGGTAAAGGAGTAGCCACACTTATCCATATCATGAATCCCGAACGAGTTGTTCTGAGCGGCAGAGGTGCAGCTGCGGGTAAGATCTTACTCGATCCGGTTCAACGCGCCATCAACGAGCTCTGCATTCCAAAACTGGTGGAGCATACGGATGTAGTGGTATCACAGTTTGGCTATGAAGCAGAACTGCTGGGCGCGGCAAGCCTTGTAATCGAAAATGGGCACTTAGAAACGCCGCAACAATAGCTTAGTGACAGCCCCCCATATAAATAAGTGATCCGCTATAGTAGACCAATGCATTGGCACGGCTAGTAGCCGGATTCCTGAAATCACACCCTAGGCAGAGCCGAACAACCAAACGTAAACTTCATAAAAAATCAAAAGAAAATACTTTTTAAATTTTTTTATTAAGTCACCTAAAACATCAGGTTTACAGACAACATACAATTATAAAAATTTGATACTGACACGTTTAATCAAACAATTTAACATTTTTTAACGATAAATATTTAATTTTTGTCGTATGTTTGTCTCAACGGTCAACCGATAAAGAGAGGTTTCCCATCACAGACCCTGAAATTTCAGCACATCCTTGATGGAAACCATGTGCGATACAAGAAATCGATATTTTTGATACGAGATAGACCGGCAATTTATCATTAATTTGGTCGGTCGATAAGGATTTTGGTTTGTTTTAATAGGTAGGAAGACGCCGATTACCGCCCTGGTAATCGGCCTTCCATTTTTAAGCCCCTACGAGATCGCTGCTGTCTTTCCGGCCAGCCAATGTCGCGTTTCTTGATCTAAGTAAGGAGCGAGTTTCTCGTACACCGTTTTGTGATAGGCATTCAACCAGTCAATGTGTTTAGCGTCAAGTAATGACCTATCAATAAGGCGGGTATCGATGTAGCAATATGACAACGTTTCAAAGGCCATAAACGACCCGAATGCGGTGTCTGTATGATCAACGCTCAATACGAGGTTCTCAATGCGAATGCCGTATGATCCTTCGCGGTATAAGCCCGGCTCGATAGACGTGATCATTCCCCGTTCAACGGGCACATCGATAGCGGCCCCGTTGAACGTATGCGGCCCCTCATGTACATTGAGGAAAAAACCGACTCCGTGTCCTGTACCATGCCCATAATTGCGCAAGTGGTCCCAAAGTGGTTTACGCGTGATGGCGTCGATTTGATAGCCACGGACGCCTGCAGGGAAGACCGCTGTACTTCCCTCAATCATTCCTTTGAGCACCAAGGTATAGTCTGCTCGCTCAGCTGCCGTGATATTACCTAACGATATTACCCGGGTAATATCGGTGGTCCCGGTACGGTATTGGCCACCGGAGTCGACCAACAATAATCCATCTGGCCGCAATACACTGTCGCTCGCTGGATTAGCCTTGTAATGAGGTAATGCACCATGTGCCTTGTACCCGGCTATTGTATCAAAACTTTCGCCCACGAACCCATCTTGCTCCGCACGAAACTGACGGAGTTGCTCAGCTAACGAGATTTCGGTGATGGAGCCACCATCGATAGCCTCTTCAAGCCATTTGAAAAACTTTGTGAGCGCCACGCCATCCTTAATCATCGTTTGCCGGGTGTGCGCGATTTCTACATCATTTTTTACAGCCTTAAAACGCGTGGTAGGATTCGTTTGTTCGACAACAAAAGCCGTTGCCGGAATCATGTTGTAAAGGGCAAAGCATGTACGCCTGGGGTCTAACAGCATAACACTGTCTTTACTTAAACCGCGTAACGCATCGGCGGCATGCCCATAGTCATCCACGGCCACTCCTGATGCTGCTAACGATGCCCGGTCGGTATCTGTCAGCTTTCGGCCATCGACAAATAGCGTGGCTGTATCGGCTGTCACAAGAGCAAACGCCAACACCACCGGATTACAGGCTACATCACTGCCTCGGATATTAAAAAGCCAAGCAATATCATCAAGAGACGAGATAAAATGGGTTCCTACACGGTGCCGTTCCATTTCGTCACGTAATCGTTGAAGTTTCGCCGAGGTCGATTCGCCAGTAATGGCTGCATCCAACAGATATGCCGGAGCACTTGGTAACGCCGGCCGGTCTGCCCATAGCGGGGTAAGCAGATCCATATTCGAGCGCACCTCCATCCCTCCGGATAGCAGCTTGTCCTGCACCGTTTTAGCCAACGATACCGATGTCAGCATGCCATCAAATGCCACCACAGCGCCGGCGGGAAGGTGCCCGGCCAGCCAGTCGGCATATTCAGGGGCATGCTGTACTTTAAGCCTCATCAACTCATATCCGCTGCCCGCCAGCTGCTCACTGGCTTGTACAAAATACCTGGAGTCCGTCCACAGCCCGGCAAACGCGGAAGTAATCGCCAACGTACCGGCCGAGCCCGTAAAGCCTGAAGCCCAAGCCATACACTTGTAATGCTCCGGTAGATACTCACTGATGTGAGGATCAGAAGAAGGGATAATATATGCGTCGATACCTTGTGCTTTCATTAGGCCGCGGATAGCAGCCAACTTTTCATTAGGGGTCATGTTTGAACTATATTTTGAGGCACAAATTAGGAAATATTCAGCAATTACCCGAAGGATCATTTAAAGCGGGTCAGGACGCAACAAACCTTTTTGTAGCAAAACTGTTGATAATCACATGAGGTTTTTACTTTTTGCGTTACTCACACCCCATGTCGCCCAACAAGAACCACCCCTCCAAGAGCTTCTTGGCTATCGCAACAACAAGGTGATTCCAGTTGTTATCGAAAAACAGGTCTTGACCGCGTTGGCTCACTATCCGGAATTAAAAGACACACGTATCCGCTTTATTTTCACCCGGAAACTGAAAAGTTCGGTCATGGCTGCTCGTCCCGTGATTGGCTCGTTGTTTAAAAAGCGTAAAAAACGTACATATGACATCCTCATCAATCCGGTTTTTAAACTTGAACACAGCTTTGAAACCATCCGACAGATTCCGGATAGTGTCCTGATTGGTTGGATTGGCCATGAATTAGGCCATATTATGGATTATGAAGGTAGGAGCACCTGGGGCCTTATGGGCTTTGGAATTTCCTATTGGCTATCAAAAAAATATATACGTAAAGCCGAACGTGTAGCCGATTCCTTTGCCGTAAACCGCGGAATGGGTGACTACCTTTTGGCAACCAAGTCGTTCATTCTGGATCATACTGACCTGCCGCAGGCTTATAAAGACAAAATTGCCGCCTTATACCTCTCCCCTGATGACATCGTTGAACTGGTTGCCGAACTGGAAAAGGAGGATGAAGGCAAAAAGGATGAAATTCTAGCAGAAGAGGAAGAAGTGGTACGGGAAGCAGAGGCGGAGCTAAAAGAACACCCCCCTACCTCTTAGACGTTCCCTTAACTGGATGTTTAAGAGACTAACGTACTGATAAATGCTTCGAACTCGCGGAATTCTTCTTCCTTCATGACGCGGGGTATTTTGGTCTGCCCACCCATTTTCTTGGTTACTTTGCTCCATTGATAGAAATGGTCTACCGGTACGATCTCGACCTCTACGCTTTTCAGGGCCTTACTCCGTGCTACTTTATAATTTTTATTGTTTTCCGCTAATTCGCGGTCTAAAAATGAAGCGACGGCGGTGGCCTCGATAGCCTTGTTCGTTCCGAGATACCATTTGTTTACATAGCTTTCTCCGGTTCGGACAGCGGCTACGGTAAATTCCAGCACCTCCGCGTCGAACTGTTCGCCCAGCTTTTTCATGGCGGCGTTCATTTGATGTACCGAGAGCTGTTCGCCTACGACATTCAGGAAGTGCTTTGTTCTACCTGTAATGATAATTTCTGCCCTTTCGGTATCCGTGATCATCACCGTATCGCCTATCATGTACCGCCATGCTCCCGCCACTGTTGAAATCAACAGCACGTATTGTACGTTGGGCTGCGCATTTTCGAGCGTCAGTACCTCTGCGTCTTGTCGTACACATCCGTGCTCATCCATGCTTTCTTCCGTAAAAGGGACAAACTCAAAGAATACGCCGTTATCTACAATCAAAGCCATGGATTGCGTATCGGGCCGCTTCTGGGTAGCCAGATACCCTTCAGAAGCAAGATAGGTATCAATGTAGATAAGCGGCTTGGCTGTCAATGTCTCGAAACTCTTTTTATAAGGTTCAAATGCCACCCCACCTGATGTATACACCAGCAGGTTGGGCCAGATGTCATGTATGGTGTCGGCTCCGTTGTAACGAATGATCTCCTTGAGCAGCAACTCTGACCACGAAGGAATACCAGTCATGCTGCCAATATCCCACCGCGGGGCATACTTTGCAATCTTATGTACCCGATCTTCCCAGTTTGGCGTGGCCGCAATCCGTGCACCTGGTTTATAAAACTGTCTGAACCACAACGGTATATTCGCGGCACTGATACCACTGATTTCGCCTTCGAGAAATTCGCCATTAGGCGTCAATGACGTGCTGCTGCCCAGCATCATAATTTGCTTCTCAAAGAAATCGCCAGGAAGGTGAAAATTCTTTAGACTCATAATCTGTTGTATGCCGGAGCGTTTAATCGCCTCCAGCATATCGTCCGTTACAGGGATAGCTTTGCTATTGGTCGTCGTGCCACTGCTCAATGCAAAATAACGCTGCCCTCCGGGCCATGTTACATTCTGGTACCCTTCGCGTAGGTAATGCCACCATTCTGCGTATAACCTGTCATAGTCATAAATGGGTACGGCTTGCTGGAAGGCCTTGACCAGATCGGTGTCTGCAAGAATGGCTTCGAAACGATACTTTTTCCCGAATGCGGTATATTTCGCTTTTTCAAGCAAATCTCGCAGCACTTTCTGTTGCGCTTTTGCAGGCGACGGATGGCCACTGATATAACCGGTTACGTCTATTGCTCTTTTAATAATTTCACCAATGATAGCCATTGTATTTTCCTCTCTTGTGTTAGGAAACAGCTCAGCCGCCTTTTTGTTGGCTCGCATTTGGTTACCGCATATGGAGTTTTGGTTAGCAAAATGTATTGATGATCGGTCACTGGTATAATTTTTGGCTATTTTAGCCCTGTAAATAATTGCCACTGATGAAACACACATTACTTACGCTGCTTATCGCCTTTATCACGACACTTCACACCGCCGGTCAAACGCTGCCGCAAAAAATTGCCGCTGCTTTCCGTTCGTTTGAAGCCCATGAAAGTTTAGCGAATGGCGTAGCTTCGCTTACGGTCATCAATGCCAATACAGGCCAAGTGATTTTTGCAAAAAACGAAAAGCTGGGCATGGCCCCTGCGTCTACACTTAAAACCGCTACGGCTGCCGCAGCATACCAAACGCTTGGTGCTACATATACATTCGAAACAACCTTATCGTATACCGGGCAAATCGATGCCTCCGGAACATTAAAAGGCAATATTATCATCCATGGTAGTGGCGACCCTTCACTGGGTAGTGACCGTTTCCCGCAGACCTCCGATACACTGTTGCTATCGGCATGGCTGCGGGCCATTAAGGCGGCAGGCATCCGCTCCATCGATGGCCAGATCATCGCGGATGATCGGTCATATAATGGCCAAACGGCCCCTGGTGGGTGGACGTGGCAGGATATGGGTAATTACTACGGTGCGGGAGTATCTGCACTCAATTGGCGTGAAAACGCAGTGGGTGTCAATTTCATTGCCGGTACCGCTACCGGGTCGCTCACCCGTATTGCTGGCACTACCGCAGATATTTCTTACCTGCAGCTCGTCAACGAAACCACCACCGGGGGCCGGGGGACAGGCGACCATGTATATGCGTTTTCGGCCCCATATGCTTCCCGGATATACCTTCGAGGCACCTATGGCATTGACTTAAAAAAGACAATTTATATTGCCCTGCCCGATGGCGCCTACGACGCGGCCTACCAGCTGCACCGCAAATTGGAGGAAGCAGGCATCCGCCAAACCAGCACGCCGACTACCGCCCACATTTTGTTATTAGGAGGGAACAACGTGCCCAGCGGCGGTTCTATCCTGCACACCCACCGGTCGCCCACATTGGGGGAACTGGTATATTGGTTCAATCAGAAAAGCATCAACCTCTACGGTGAAGCGTTATTGAAAGCAGTTGCCGCTCGAACGGACGGCAAAATCGATACACGAGATGCCGCCGAATCGCTGCAAAAATTCTGGGCCAATAAACTGGGCATCCCTGCGGGGGAACTTCGGATAAAGGATGGCAGCGGCCTATCTCCTGAAAACCGTGTGACAACGCATGCGTTGGCCCGCATTCTGACATCGGCTAAGCAAGAACCCTGGTTTGCAAGCTTTTTTGAAAGTCTTCCTGTGTATAATGGCATGAAAATGAAAAGCGGTACCATTGGCGGCGTATTGGGCTATGTGGGCTATCAAACATCCGGAGACGGCACCCCCTTGGTGTTCGCGCTCCTGGTCAATAACTACCAGGGTACGGCCACGCCAATGCGCCAACGGATGTTTAGGCTTCTGGATGCACTTAAATGAGCCGGATATTTTCGTTCTTTTTTCTTTTCATCCTTGTTCTTCCATAAAATATTACCTTTGCACAGGATTGCTGCTGCATAAACCAAAGTAAAATATGAGCAAAACAAATCGAAAGCAAGATGCCCTGGACTACCACGCAAAAGGAAGGCCGGGTAAAATCGCCGTTGTACCAACGAAACCTACGCAATCACAACGTGATCTATCATTAGCTTATTCTCCCGGCGTAGCGGAACCCTGTCTGCGAATTGCAGAAAATAAAGAAGACGCTTATAAATACACAGCAAAAGGCAATCTGGTGGCCGTCATCAGTAACGGCACTGCCGTATTGGGGTTGGGTGATATCGGCCCCGAGGCTGGAAAGCCGGTAATGGAGGGCAAAGGATTGCTCTTTAAGATATTCGCCGACATCGACGTGTTTGACATTGAGCTCGACACCAAAGATGTGGATGAATTTATACGCATCGTCAAATGCCTCGAACCCACTTTCGGCGGTATCAACCTGGAAGACATCAAAGCCCCTGAATGCTTCGAAATAGAGCGCCGGCTTAAAGCGGAGATGAATATCCCCGTCATGCACGACGACCAACATGGCACCGCGATTATTTCAGGCGCAGCGCTTATCAACGCATGTGCCTTGCAGAAAAAGAAACTCGAAAAAATAAAAATTGTAGTCAACGGTGCTGGTGCAGCTGCTATTTCGTGTACACGCATGTACGTGGCGCTGGGTGCCCGCAAGGAAAATATCGTAATGCTCGACAGTAAGGGCTGTATCCGCCAAGATCGCCCAAACCTGGATGTCACGAAAGCTGAGTTTGCCACCTCACAAAGCATTGATACGCTGGAAGAAGCCCTGAAAGGCGCCGATGTATTCATCGGCCTGTCGGTTGCTGACGTAGTGACGCCGGAAATGCTCAAAAGCATGGCTAAAAATCCCATCGTATTTGCCATGGCAAATCCTGACCCTGAAATCGCCTATCCCCTTGCCATAGAGACACGCAAGGATGTCATCATGGCCACGGGCCGTTCCGACTATCCGAATCAGGTAAATAATGTCCTTGGATTTCCCTATATTTTCCGGGGCGCATTGGATGTACGGGCAACGATCATCAACGAGGAAATGAAAGTCGCAGCGGTAAAGGCTATCGCCGAATTGGCTAAAAAACCGGTTCCGGAGGCAGTAAACCAAGCATACAATACGCAAAATCTGAAGTTCGGGCCGGAGTACATCATTCCCAAGCCCACCGATCCCCGATTGATTACCGAGGTGGCGCCGGCCGTCGCAAAGGCGGCCATCGACTCCGGCGTGGCACGGAATCCAATAGCCGACTGGGACAAATATGCCGAAGAATTACGCCAACGCTTAGGCCAGGATGATCGCATCATGCGCAACCTCAGTGAAGCCGCTAAGCGCAACCCCAAGCGAGTGGTGTTTGCGGAGGCCGACAACTATAAGACGCTCCGCGCTGCCCAGATTGTAAAAGATGAGGGGATTGCGATTCCCATCTTGTTGGGCAACAGGCAGAAAATCCAGCAGCTAATCAATGAAAACCTCTTGGAACTGGGCGATGTGGTCATTATCGACCCATTGGAGGAGAAAGGTAACCCACGATTCCTTAAATATGTGGATTTTCTATACACGAAACGTCAGCGTAGGGGCATCTCTTACCTCGATGCGCAGAAGCTCATGCTGGATCGGAATTATTTTGGCGCCAGCATGGTACAATTCGGAGAGGCTGACACCCTCATATCCGGACTTACTAAAAACTATGCGAATACGATAAGGCCTGCGTTACACGTCATTGGCACGCAGCCGGATAGCAAGATTGCGGGAATGTATATGATGCTAACACCCAAGGGCCCTGTATTCTTCGGGGATACCACCATCAATGCGAACCCTTCGGCGGAAGAACTGGTAGACATCACGCTGCTCCTTCATGACGCCGTCAAAAAGATGAATATATCGCCACGCATCGCCCTGCTCTCCTATTCCAACTTCGGTTCGAATGATGGAGATGTGCCAATCAAGGTAAGGGAAGCGGTACGCATCCTCCATGAACGGCATCCGGACATCTTGGTTGATGGCGAAATGCAGGCCAACTTTGCGATGAACAGCGACCTGCTTGCTTCCAATTTCCCGTTCAGTAATTTGAAGGGAAGCCCAGCTAATACCTTGGTATTTCCGAACCTGGAATCCGGCAACATCGCGTATAAGTTACTGCAGGAAATTGGCAATGCGGAGGCTGTGGGCCCCATTTTGCTGGGCATGAACAAGCCCGTGCATGTATTACAATTGGATAGCTCTGTACGCGAAATTGTCAATATGGTGACCATCGCGGTGGTTGATGTGCAGTCTCGCGAACCCGTCACTCTGAAAAAGAAATAGCATGCAATCATGTACGAATACCTAAACGGGAAATTAGCTTACAAAGCGCCTACGCACGTGATACTCGATGTAGGCGGAATCGGGTATCACGTGCACATATCCCTACATACGTACGCGCAAATCAAAGATAGCGAACAGTGCAAATTGTATATCAGTTTTCAGGTACGCGAAGATGCACACACCCTTTTTGGATTTGCCGAAGAGGGTGAACGGCGGCTGTTTGAGCATCTTATCTCGGTGTCAGGTATAGGCCCCAATACGGGTCGGATGATTCTTTCGTCCATTACTCCGGAAGAGATTCAGGCGGCCATCATCCAAGGCAACGTGCCATTGATTCAACGTATTAAGGGAATTGGACCAAAAACGGCCCAACGTATGGTGCTGGAACTGCAGGACAAACTTAAAAAGCAGGGGCCGGACGCGCTGATAGCAACGTATAAACAACAGAGCATACCCGAAGAAGCGCTCAGCGCGTTAGTCATGCTCGGATTTGTACGTGCGCAAGCTGAAAAGGTATTGGCAAACATTTTGCGGGGAGCCCCCGGCCTGACGGTAGAAGCACTTATCAAAGAAGCGCTTAAAAAACTATAAGGAATTTTACATAAATTGGCTGCCGAAAAAACATCATCTTAGCTATTTAAAGGAACCTTACTTGAAAAGAACGATACGGCCTCGCTTGTCTTTGACACTCTTGCTGTTTTTGTGTATCGGGGTATCTGCCGCCGCGCAGACGCCTATTGCCCCATCTAAGCAGGATAGTGCCAAACTCCGGTATCCGTTCAGAGACCTTCCATTCCTCAATCTGTATCAAAGAAAGGCTGGGATTGACCTTGGCCTGCCGTCCAATATCGACCGGGAGATAGTATTCGATCCGGTAACCCGCCAATACATTATCCGTGAGAAGCTCGGCAGCCGGCTTTACCGACCTCCCCAATACCTTACCATAGATGAATACCAACAGTATGAGAGCCAACTACTGAAACGCAATTACTGGCGTGAGCTCTCCGACAAACAACTGACCGACTATCGGCAAGACCGGCTTATCCCTACCATCTATGTAGAAAGTGAGGCCTTTGAAAAGATTTTCGGCGGAAATACCATTGACATTATTCCACGTGGCAGTGCCGACATCAGCATCATGGCGCAGCATAATAAAAATGCAAATCCAATGTTCAACGAGCGGCAACGCCGGCAATGGGGATTTGATTTTGACCAACGTATCCAAATGAACTTGACGGGTCAAATTGGCGACCGCCTGAAACTGACCACAAATTACAATACGGAAGCGCAATTTGATTTCGAAAATCAGATTCGTCTGGACTACACGGGAAAGGACGATGACATCATCAAACGGATTGAATTGGGGAATGTAAGCATGCCACTCAACACGACCCTCATCAGTGGCACACAGGCCTTATTCGGTCTTAAAACGCAACTGCAGTTCGGGCGGTTGAATGTGACGGGTATTTTCTCCCAACAACGGTCGCAACAACGGGAAATAACCATTAAAAACGGTGCACAGGAAAGTGAGTTCGCCCTAAAAGCAGATGAGTATGAGGATAACCAACACTATTTCTTAGCACATTATTTCAGAGACAACTTTAACCGGGCTATGGCGCTAGCCCCCATTCTTACCACAGATGTAAACATCACACAAATCGAAGTCTGGATAAGCAACCGCAGCAATTCGGTGGATGATTCACGGGATGTACTGGCGCTGATGGATTTGGGCGAGTATCAGCCTTATAACACCATGCTCATAAGCCCGGGGAATACCCGCTATCCATCCACCGGTATCCCGGGCGAACCTGTGCAATTTTATTCCAACACATTGCTACAGGCACTACCTGACGACGCACGCTATACGCAATCAAACGGGGCGCAGCAGTTTTTCCAGGGCAGCGGCGCAAACGACAACTATGCCAAGATGACTTATGCGCGTAAGCTACGCGAAGGCACGGAATATACGGTAAACCGGCGACTGGGTTTCATCTCCCTTAACATGCCGCTAAACAACGACCAAATACTGGCAGTCGCATACCGCTATACAGCAGGCGGCCGTGAATACCAAGTAGGGGAATTTTCAACGGATGTACCGGTAACTCCGTCACAACCGCGGATGCTTGTGGCAAAGCTGTTGAAAAACGAAATCCTCAAAACCAACCTGCCCATATGGGATCTGATGATGAAAAACATTTATTCTATCGGAGCCTATGGCGTAGGCCAAACAAATTTTAGATTCAATATTTTCCGCATCGAAGACGAAAGCGGCGTGGAGCGCCCCGCCATGTATGAAGGGCAAAACACCCAGAATAAGCTATGGATACAGCTCACCGGACTGGATAGGCTTAATCCACAGAACGCGCAACAACCCGATGGCTTTTTTGACTTTCTCCCGGGCATTACCATCGATCCCGAGCGGGGCCGCGTCATGTTTCCCTTGGTAGAACCGTTTGGTAGCGACCTGGCGAACCAATTTGTGCCTGGTGCCGAACAGGCGCTGATAGACAAGTATACTTTTCAGGCACTATACGACTCTACCAAAGTGCTTGCCCAACAGTATTTCCCCAACCAAAACCGATACCTCATCAAGGGCTCATATGAGTCAGAGGTCGGCACGGAATTCCAACTCGGCGCAATCAATGTGCCGCGCGGATCTGTGCAGGTATTTGCTGGTCCGGCACCGCTTCAGGAAGGGGTAGACTTCATGGTCGACTATGACATCGGCCGTGTTCGTATCCTCAACCAAGCCTTGTTGCAATCCGGCCAGCCCATCCGCATCAAGATGGAAAACAATCAGCTGTTTGGACTACAGCAACGTACCATGGTTGGTGGCCGGCTAGATTATTTGGTGAACGACAAGTTGCAATTGGGCGGGACCATCATGAACCTGACCGAACGGCCCCTTACCCAAAAGGTCAACATCGGCGAGGAACCTATCTCCAATACGATGTGGGGATTCGACGTCACGTACAATTCACCTTCACGCTGGCTCACCAGAATGGTCGATAAAATCCCATTTTTGGATACGAAAGAACCTTCATCGGTCTCGTTCTACGGCGAATTTGCCCAGTTGCTACCCGGACATCCACGGGCGTTGAATTTTGCAGGTACACAGCGCGGTATCACCTATATCGATGACTTTGAAAACAGCCGCTCGTTTATTGACCTTAAAGGGGCGTATAACTGGCAACTTTCCGGTACCCCACAGCTTTTTCCCGAATCGCAATTGATGGATGATTTGCAATACGGCTTTAACCGCGCACGACTGGCCTTTTATAATATTGATCCGATCTTTTACCGTAATATCAACCTCACACCCAGCAACATTAATAGCGCGGAGCTGTCACAGCATCGTGTACGCGAAGTACTCGAACAGGAAGTATTCCCTTACCGTGAGTCAACTACCGGTCTGCCACTGTTTCTTTCTACACTGGATCTGGCCTTCTATCCCACCATACGGGGTCCCTATAACTATACGACCACGGGCGTCAACCCAGACGGTACGCTGACCAACCCACGGGGTCGCTGGGGCGGAATGTTCCGTAAGATTGATGCCCCTGACTTCGAGGCCCAGAATATTGAGTTCATTGAACTATGGATGATGGATCCCTTTCTCACCAACCCCGGGTCAAGGGGCGGAGAATTATATTTCAATCTCGGTAACATCTCAGAGGATATCTTGAAAGACGGCCGGAAGGCAATGGAAAATGGCATGTCGCCATCCGGGGACCTTTCACAGATTGACGAAACGAATTGGGGAAGAGTACCCCGTAATCAGCCCGTCATCCAGGCCTTCGACAATGACCCCGCCGCCCGCGCCCGCCAGGACATCGGACTGGATGGCCTCAATGACGTCGACGAACGCAGTTTTCATGGCGACTTCCTATCCCGGATGCAGGGGTTACTCAATCCCGGTGCTTTGCAGGAGCTTGCCAATGACCCGTCGGGCGACAACTTCCAGTACTTCCGGGGACCCGAGCTTGACAATCAAAACGCCGGCATCCTGAAACGGTACGAGCGCTTCAATGGCCCCGAAGGAAACTCCCGGACCCCTGAGCAGTCTGTTGGCGTCGAAACGTCTGCCTCTACCCTGCTCCCTGACGGCGAAGATATCAACCGCGACAATAACATGAACGAGGCGGAAGAGTACTATCAGTACCGGATATCGCTTCGGCCGCAGGACATGCAGGTCGGGCAAAACTATATTGCGGATATGCATACCGCCGATGTCAAATTGCCAAACGGACGTACTGAGCAGGTAAGATGGTACCAATTCCGTATCCCGATTGCCCAATACCAGGAACGCGTAGGCAACATCCGTGATTTCAAATCCATCCGGTTTATCCGCATGTTTATGACCGATTTTGCTGATACCGCAGTGGTACGGCTCGCACAGATGCAACTGGTACGGGGCGAGTGGCGCCGGTACAATGCAGAGAACAATAACGCCAAGGTCATCGCGGACCCGAGCATGGGCAACGTATCCCTGGATAATTCTACGGTTGAGGTTGCCGCCTTCAACATCGAACAAAACGGTAACCGACAACCCATTCCCTATGTAGTACCTCCGGGAATCCAACGTCAGCTCGACTGGGGTAACCTCAACAACAACGTGCAGCTCAATGAACAATCGCTCTCCCTGGACGTGAAGAATCTGCGCGACGGCTACGGCCGTGCCGCTTACCGCACCGCAACTAATGATTTCCGAGCCTACGGTCGCCTGGAGATGTTTATCCACGCCGAAGGACAATACCTGCATGACGGCGATTTCCGCGCCTTCATACGGGTAGGTACGGATGATCAGTATAACTACTACCAATACGACATCCCGCTGAAAATTACACCGCCTGGCACCAATGATCCTGAACTCATATGGCCCCAGGAAAATCGGATGAATATCCGCATCGGCATCTTCCAAGAGGCCAAGCAAGCCCGAAACCGGGCGACACGTAATGGCCAACCTTGGCCTATCGACGTTCCTTTTACCTTCTTTGACGGTGAAAATCGTGTGACGATCGTCGGGCAACCCGATATCAGTAAAGTACGCTTCTACATGCTTGGCGTAATGAACCCATTGCGCGGCACCGAGGTCAGTACACCCAATGATGATGGGCTCGATAAATCGGGAATCTTCTGGTTTAACGAACTGCGACTTACTGATTTTGACAATAAAGGAGGCTGGGCGGCTACGGCCAGGATGAATGCGCAATTGGCCGATTTTGCCAATGTAACGGTGTCCGGAAGTAAGAGCACGATCGGTTTCGGCTCCATTGAACAACGTGTCGGCGAACGCAGCCGTAGTGACGATATGTACTTCGATCTGGTTACGAATGCCGAACTGGGTAAGTTTTTCCCCGCTGATTATGGTTTGCGCATACCGCTCTTTTTCAGCTATACCCGCCAAGTGGGCACACCAGAATATAACCCGCTCATGCCGGATATCGAACTCAACAGTGCTTTGGCCAATCTTTCGCGAAACCAACGCGATTCGCTGCTTCGGGTAACCCAGGATTTTACCATCCGCAGAAGCTTTAACCTCACCAACGTACGTAAAGTACGTACGAACATCGATAAGCCCATACGCCCATGGGACATCGAAAACTTCAGCGCCACGTATGCGTATTCGCAACACTACCACCGCGATTACCTCACGGAAGTAGCGCTTCAAAAGAATTATCGTGCTGTCGTGGATTACACATTCAATAGCAGTGATGACCTGACGTTTGAACCGTTTAGAAAGTTCATCAAAAACAGGCACTTAGGTATCCTCAGCGATTTCAATTTTAACCTCATGCCTTCGTTACTCAATTTCCGTATCGACGTCAATCGCATATACAACGAAAATACTTTACGGGCAAACAACTCGGCAGACAATTTCCTGCCCGCCATGGGGACATTGTACAATAAAAATTTCACGATGAACCGCATCTATGGTATCAGTTGGAATCTTTCCAAATCATTGAAGCTCGACTTCAATGCCACCAACTATGCGATTGTCGATGAGCCGGATGGACGCATAAATGGATTAAAACGTGATACACTCTGGGAAAATTTCTGGCGGTTAGGCCGTACAACGGATTATAGCCACATGATGAACATCACCTATACGTTGCCTATCCATAAACTACCGGGACTGGACTGGGTGAATGTGGACGCACGCTATGGGACACAATTCAACTGGCAGACGGAGCCACTTTTATCAATACGTAGCCAGGATATCAGCATGGGTAATAGCATCCAAAATTCGCGTAATATCCAAGTAAATCCCACACTCAATATGGCTGGTTTGTACAACAAATTTGGCTTTATACGAAACAACACGGGACTAGACGCCAGCGGTACCGCCGCATTTTTCACTGGCCTGCTTACCAGCATCAAAAACGTCAACGCTGCTTATACACGGGTACAAAATACCTTTTTGCCGGGCTATTTACCGCAGACCAACATCTTGGGCTATGACTTTGATCATAATGCTCCTGGCTGGGGGTTCCTGTTCGGAAGCCAACGTGATATCCGTCAGCGCGCAGCAGCAAACGGCTGGATTACGACAGATACATTGCAGACACAGCTTTATATGACATCGCTAACGGAGGATATCTCCGTACGGGCCATACTCGAACCGCTTCGCGATTTGAATATCGAGCTGACGGCGGTAAAACTCAATAACCGGAACTACACGACATCGTTTCAATATTCGACGCAGGACGATGCGTTCCAAAGCCTGACCCCGGTCACGACCGGCAACTATAGCATCTCATACCTGACCATTGGTACCGCCTTCAAAAACCATGATGCACTTTTCCGTGAGTTTGAGCGCAACCGTCAGACCGTATCCCAACGGCTCGGCCAGTTGAACCCCAACTCTTCGGGGCAAAATGCCGGTTTTTCGGACGGCTATGGCCGTACGGCACAAGACGTCGTAGTAAACGCTTTCCTTGCGGCCTACCGGGGTAAGGATGCCAGGCGTGTCAGACTGGGTAATTTTCCGGAAATACCGATTCCAAACTGGAACGTCACGTACAATGGATTAGGCAAACTGCCGCTATTCAGCGAGGTGCTTACCTCACTCACCCTCCGGCATGGTTATAACACCCGGTATTCCATTAACGGTTATAATTCGCTCATACGGTACAACGAGGCTAATGGCTTCCCTTCCGAGCGGGATGTTAATAACAATTTCCTGCCGGAATTTCAGTTCCAACAGGTTTCCATCTTCGAACAGTTTGTGCCGTTGCTGGGTTTTGACGCACGATTCAAAAATAACCTGACGGCCAATGCGGAATACCGTAGAGCTCGCACATTGAATCTCAGCCTACAAAACAGCCAACTGGCGATGCTGAGCGACCAATCATTTATATTGGGCGCAGGTTACCGGGCTACCGGTTTTCAAATGCCGTTCGGATGGTTTAGCAACTTCAAAATGAATAACGACCTGAATTTCCGCTTAGATGTGGCTATTAACGACCTAAAAACCTTAATTTACCGGTCAGATATCAACGAATCAGAAGTGTCTGCCGGCAACAGAAGTATTTCCTACCGGCCTTCGGTGGATTATGTAATCAACCAGCGGTTCAATATCCGGATTTTCTTTGACAGTAACGCCGTTCGGCCCTATACTTCACAGACCTTCGCCACGTCATATACCAATTTCGGTTTTAACTTAAGGTTGATGCTCCAGTAGGCGGTAGCACCCGGAAGATTATTTTATTAATGAAACCCGGTATAAATCACGGCGGCGATCCGTGAGGTTCTGGACAGTGCCGTACCGATTCAGTTCTTTAAGTAAATTCAAATCCACATCCACTACCAATACCATTTCGGCGTTCGGTGTCGCCTCGGCTTTCACCGCATTGGTGGGGAAAGCGAAATCCGAAGGGGTAAAAACAGCCGATTGGGCATATTGGATATCCATGTTATTCACTTTGGGGAGGTTGCCTACCGATCCGGCGATGGCCACATAACACTCGTTCTCAATGGCCCGCGCTTGCGCACAATTGCGCACCCGGGTATAACCGTTCTGGGTATCGGTAAGAAACGGTACAAACATGATCTGCAACCCCTGGTCAGCCAAAATGCGGCCCAGCTCCGGAAATTCCACATCATAGCAAATCAATATGCCTACCTTTCCGCAGTCGGTATCGAACACACGCACTTGATCTCCCCCATACATGCCATAGTACCTGGTTTCATTGGGCGTGATGTGTACCTTCCGGTATTCGTCTGTCCGGCCATTCCGCTGGCACAGGTAGGAGACATTGTACAACCTGTTTTCCTCGCCCAGAAACGGCATCGAGCCCGCAATGATGTTTACATTGTACGAAACGGCCAGCCGCTGGATTTGCTGTTTGGTATCTTCCGTAAGCTTAGCCAGTTCGCGCATCGCCTCCGTAGTTGGCAAGTGGTTGTAAGGCTCCATTAAGGGTGTATTGAAAAACTCAGGGAACAAGGCAAAATCTGCGCCATAGCCGCTTACCACATCAACGAAAAACTCGACCTGCTCGTAAAACGCCTCGACATTCTGGAACGTCCGCATCTGCCACTGCACCAACCCCAGACGGATGGTCTGCTTCGTCTGGGATGCCGCTCTGGTCTGCGGCTCGTAATAAATATTATTCCATTCCAGCAAGGTAGCATATTCCAGCGATTCGGTATCACCGGGCAGGTAGTTTTTTAAAATCTTCTTGACGTGGAAATCATTGGCCAATTGGAACGTCAATGCCGGATCATAAATTTCCTTCAGCTTCACTTTCTCGATGTATTGCCTTGGTGTTAGTTCACCGGCGTGTTCGTGGTATTTGGGCAACCGGCCGCCCACCAGGATGCCCTTGAGGTTCCAATGTTCGCAAAGTTCCTTGCGGGCATCATAAAGCCGCCGGCCGAGCCGCAAGTCCCTGAACTCCGGATGGACGAATATTTCAATACCATAAAGCAGATCGCCCTCGGGATCGTGCGTGGAAAAGGTGCCCCCGGCAATAATCTCGCGGTAAGGATCAGTAATATCGGTTTTCTGGCTATCGATAATGATCGCCAAAGCGCATGCTACAACACGGCCATCTACGGCGACACAAAGCTGGCCCTCAGGAAATAACGTAATGAGATCCTTGATGTGATTGCGTGTCCACAGCCCACCTACACCACCATACGCCTGTGTCATGGAGTCGATGAGGCCGCGATAATCCTTGAGCGATAATTTCCTGATTTGGATGTTCATCTGTCAATCTCCTTATTTGCCGGTCAGTCGCCGTCACGATATTCGCCGGTGAGTGCATACCAACCAAATATACATAATCCTCCCGTAATGATGGGCATCAGGATAAAGGTATAGATAACGGCCGGCACCAAATCTTCGCCCTTGCCACTGGTAAATTGAGGAATAGCTTGGCTAACGATTAGGTAATAGCCTGCTGCCAGCCCCAATACAATCCAAACAATGCCCAATATTCGCTTTATCGTATTCATGTTAAATTTGCGCTATTACTACGTATTACTGCACATCCTGGTTTTTGTTTTTGATATACAATAACCCGATGATGAAGCTGACACTCGCAATGATAATGGGATACCAAAGCCCCTCTAAGTATGGCTTGTCATAGGGTAAAGCACCGGATGCCTGCTGCACCATATTTGCGGCTTGCGCCTTGGTAACCAAGTAGGTGGCAACCGCAGGCAAAAGCCCCCCGAAAATTCCATTCCCGATATGGTAGGGCAATGACATGGAGGTATAACGAATATGCACCGGAAACATCTCCACCAAAAAAGCTGCAATGGGTCCGTAAACCATGGTGACGTACAAGACCTGAATAAATACCAGCAGCGCGAGGAAGAAAAAAGCGCGTTGCCCTACCTTTACGGTTTGGGTGACGGCGTCTCCCTGACTGACTACCGTGGCGGTACTGCCGTCGTCATACACCTTAACCAACGTCTGACCAACCGTGCGCCGCTGCTCCATCAGCTCCTGTTTTGCTTCTACATCCGTTAACTGGTACATCCGGTCATAAATCGGCCGGTAAGTCAGCACAGCTAACAGCATACCGGCCAGCATGATGGGTTTCCGGCCGATTTTATCGGATAGCCACCCAAAAAAGACGAAAAAACCGGTTCCTGCCAGTAAAGCACACCCGATGATAAAATTAGTTTGGTCGAAATCGACCTTACATACGCTTTGGAGGAAAGATAACGCATAAAACTGGCCCGTATACCAGATGACCCCCTGCCCCATCGTAGCACCGAAAAGTGCCAGCAGCACAAACTTGAAGTTGTATTTCTTGCCGAAAGATTCCCGAAGTGGGTTGGTGGATGTTTTTCCTTCATTTTTTGCCTTTTTGAACAGTGGCGACTCATCCATATTCCGACGAATAAAGTAAGATACCACGACCATGACCGAGGAAATCAAGAAAGGTACGCGCCACCCCCAATCGTCAAATGCCTCAGCCGACATACTGCTTTTTGTCAACATAATCACCGCGAGCGAAATAAACAGGCCGAAGGTAGCGGTAGTCTGAATCCACGAAGTACGGAATCCCCGCTTATGCGGCTCGGAATGTTCGGCGACATACGTGGCCGCACCGCCATATTCGCCTCCCAGGGCCAAGCCTTGCAACAAGCGCAGCACCAATACGATAATCGGCGCCGCAAAACCGATGGTCTCATAACCGGGCACCAAGCCGATTGCGCATGTGGCCAGGCCCATGAGCAGCAAGGTAACCATGAACGTGTACTTACGGCCGATGATATCGCCCAGGCGACCGAAAAACAACGCTCCGAACGGACGCACCACGAACCCTGCCGCAAAGGTGGCCAATGTAGAAAGGAAGGCTGCGGTAGGATTGTCCGGAGGGAAAAACTTGGTGGAAATGACAATGGCAAGGCTGCCAAAGATGTAAAAGTCGTACCATTCAATCAATGTACCTAAAGAAGATGCACCAATCACTTTCCATAGTGTTTTCTTATTGGTTGTTACGGCAGGCGACGCTGAAGCATTGACCATAATCTTGGTTTAAAACGAATATTGGCTTACAGAATGTATATCCGATCAAAGGAGCATATTATATAATGGGAGCTAATGTAAAAATTTTCTGAAACAAAAGTGCGCATCCAAAGCGGTATAACGCACTTTTTTCAATTATACACCTGTGCGGGCTGGCACCCCGTGCCCTCAGGCAACAAGTGCGGCACTATCCCCATCAAGGAACAGTATGGCATTTGGATGTCTTCTCAACGCTGTCGAAGGATAAGCGGATGCGACTTCTGCGGTAAGGGTATGATAAACGGCTTGGGCTTTGGTAGGTCCGGGCACGATACAAAAGATATTGGCGGCCGCCATTAACGCCGGCACTGTTAAGGTCAAGGCATGAGTGGGTACATCTTCGATATCCGAAAAACAGCCGTCGTGAACTTGTTGGTTACGGCAAGCCAGGTCCAAATCAACCACCTTGACACGCATTGGGTCTTCAAAATCGGCCACATGTGGGTCGTTGAAAGCGATGTGGCAGTTTTCTCCAATGCCCATACAGACGATATCAATGGGATACTGAGTCAGCAAATCGGCGTACCGTTGGCATTCGGCCAGCGGATCAATGGTATCTCCATTCAGGTAATTGACCGCTCGGAAAGGCAATTTAGCAAACAACCGTTGTTTCAAGAAAAAGCCAAACCGCTGTGGGGCATTTGCAGGGAGACCGAGATACTCATCCATATGAAACGCGTTCACACGATTCCAGTTAATACCGCTGCTGTCTACCAAGTTTTCCAGAAATTCATTTTGGGAGGGCGCCGCTGCGAAGACAATGTTCACAGTATCCTGATTCGCTTGTAACCGCTTGACGGTTTCCGCAACGGCGTTGGCTGCAACCTTGCCCATCTCCTGTCGGTCGTTGCTGCGAACAACCGACAATTCGTCGATTCTATTATTCATCGTTCAACAGAAATAATTCCTACCATACTACGTCTCGTGCTTATAGACGATATCGCCGTTGACCAAGGTCAATCGGATTTCGATATCGTCATTAAACAAGACCACATCAGCGTCTTTTCCGTTGGCCAATACGCCTACGTGGTGATCGACGCCGAGTATCCGGGCCGGTGTGGCTGTGATCATCCGCACCGCTTCAACCAATGGAATACCCGCGCCGGCAACCATGGTCCGTACTAAGCGGTCTGCGGTCGCGATACTACCGGCAAACGCGGTACGATCCGGCAATTTGGCCACGCCGTCTTCCACGAGCACGGCCATACCGTCCGCGATATTACCCAGCACGCTGGGGCCCTCCGGCATTGCGGCGGCACGCATTGCATCCGTAATCAAAGCCGTGCGATCCGCTCCTTTTATCTTATAAACCAACTGAAGCAATTCCGGGGGCAGGTGTTTTCCGTCTGCGATGATCTCCACATCCATATCGTCCAAGAGGTAGGCACTTTCAATCACCCCGCCATAACGATAGGCGTTTCGCCGGGTAACACCAGACATGGCGGAATACAAGTGAGTCACCAGCGTATAGCCATTATCAAAGGCTTTCAAGACATCCGCATACAAAGCATCGGTATGCGCGATGGACGGTAGGATATTCCGCTCTCGTAGCATGCGGCCAAATGCTATTGCCCCCGCGCGTTCGGGTGCGATGCTCCAGCGCTTAATGGACGACGAACTCGCCAAGATTTCCATGTACTCAGCTGGGTCGGGGTCGCGGATATAGCGTGGATCCTGCGCACCACGCTGTTTCATGGCAAAATATGGCCCTTCGATATGCACACCCAAAAATCGCGAGCCCTGGATAGCGCGGGCTGCGGCTTGCTCATACAAAGCCAGCGATTGGATGATTTGTTCTTTCGTACTGGTCAGGATGGTGGGCAGGAGCGCCGTAGTGCCATAGCGTACATGTGTTTTGGCCGCCGTCAGAAAGGCATCTATGGAGCCATCCATGAAATCGGCACCACCACCGCCATGTACATGCATGTCGATGAATCCCGGTGCGACATAACTCCCCTTCGCATCAATTATCTCCGAGTTTGGCGCGTCGATATTGCCATCGGACACCTCCACAATCTTTCCCTCGCTCAACAGCAGCTGCCCATCCACTATCACACGGTTCGGGGTAATAATCCGGCCATTTATAATTTTTTTATATGCTTTGCCCATCTAAAAGGTTTTTCTACGCTCTAATTTACTCCAACTCCTTAGTTTATGCCCCCATATGGCATAATAGATCAAGTACAGATAACATGGCAGCAACACCCCGTACGCTTCACGTAAACCGGCACTATCCGCAAAATACCCATATACCATCGGCAAGACAGCATTGCCGCACAGGCCCATGATTAGCAGCGATGCGCCCACCTTGGTGAACCTACCCAAACCATCTAGTGCCAACGGCCATATCCCGGCCCACGTCAGCGAGTTGGGAATGCCGAGCAGCACCACAAACCAAATGGATATATCTGTATGATAACCGAATAAGGTGACATCTCCCTTGACGAACACGACCAACAATGACAACACGGCACCGAGGCCCGTCACCAGTCGTAACATATTCGTCTGGCTAATCCAACGCGGAATGACTAAGACACCCAAAAAATACCCTACGATAGCCATGCCGAGTGTATAAGACGGAAAGGCCTTCGCTTCCATGAGCGATATCCCCATCGACCCCGCGTAGTTGATGATGGTATCGATAGAAATCACCTGAGCGCCCACGTGGATGAAAATGGCCAAAGCGCCCAGCACCAAGTGCGGAAATTGTAGCACGCTGTTTTTGCTGCTGTTTGCCACGGCCACCTCCCCACGCTCTTCCTCGGCATCAATTTCCGGCAGCGGGGAGTAGCGAACACCTATGCCGATAACCAGCAGCAAGGTACCCACTACTGAATAGGGTACGACTACCCGGCGGATCAGCTCGTCAAGCGCTGCTCCACGCGCTTCTTCATGCATGAATGCCAGACTATCAAACAACGCTTGATCGGTAGGCCGAAGAACTGCCGCCGCAAAAAATAGGGGTGCTAAGATGCCTGCAACCTTATTGCAGATTCCCATGATACTGATGCGCTGGGCCGCACGTTCCTTGGGACCAAGGATGGTCACATAGGGATTGGCAGCCGTCTGTAAAATAGCAAGTCCAATACCAATGGTGAACAAGCCCAGAAGGAATAGACCATATGTCCGCATCATCGCCGCCGGTACGAAAATAAATGCCCCCAAGCTCAGCGCAAAAAAACCAACCATCATCCCCCGTTTGAACCCCAACTTTTTAAGCAGGTACGACGAGGGTACCGCCATAACGAAATAGGCAATGTAAAATGCGAAGGCCACTAAGTACGATTGGAAATGCGTAAGCTCGCAAGCGATCTTAAAATACGGGATAAGGATTGCATTGATCCAAGAAAGAAAGCCGAAGATGAAAAACATTCCGGCGATGATCGTAATCGACACAACCGTTTCTTGGCGTGATAAGGTACTGACGTTTACTGACTCCTCTTTTTTCATAACACGACCATTCAAGCCCCAAATTCAATTTGTCCAAAATCTTCAATCCGGTGAAAATTGGGTGTTTCAAACCAAATCGGATTCCATGACAGGTAATGTACTGTCGGTAATCCGTCACCGCATTTATAAAAATTCCCTATCGCTTTTACTCGCTTAAATGATGATATATTGTGATAACAGAACAATGCTGCAGGAATGGCCAACACAATCTGCCACGCAAACCGCTTCTTGTTGCCAACACTCGCCACATCCATCGTTGTCGCCGAGGCGATTAAATTGACAGTGTGCTCAGGTAGTAACTTCCTTGCGGGCCCCATCACGCCATAAGCGGCTTTGCACCAACCCAAGCAATTGAATTCCAAGTTGTAATACAGGATACCGTCAAACGAAACGAAGAATTCGACACAACTGTCTTGATGAACAGCTCCATTTGTAGTGGCTCTTGCCGTCACGTGCGCTTCCACAATGTCATACTTCAAAAAAATCGCATTGCCATTGTGAGCTATTGTGACATTTGCTTCCACGTCGTGGACAAAGTGCGGCCAAGGATTTACATCAATGGGCGTTTTTTGCACGGTCTCCAGCAACGGCATGACCTCCCGTGGTGATGGCACGCCGGCTACCGGAATAAACGGAACAATCAATCTTTTCATGCCGATACACACTTGTTATTATTCGGCATCTTTTAACTTGGCCAATCGGTGATAAAGCACGTGAACCTGCTCAACCCGCCACCGATTTTGTTCGGCGATCTCAGCTGGATAAAGAAAACCCGACATCAACCCTTCGAACCGCTGGTTAAGTACATCGGCATCAGCTAATATAGCATGAATTGCCGTAAGCAATTCCGGGGTTTGCGCCGGATCGAAATCCGCTGCATTGTATTTTGCTTCAATAGCTTTATAAGCCAGGTAATGCATGCGCAGATCGACCATCAGCTTGAAGTGTTCAAACTCTCGCTGGTTTCGCTTGGGGCTACAGGTATTTACCCCTTGCTGTACCTTTGTATAATTTTGAATAAGCATTTCAATGGTGCTGCCATCGGCAGGTTTGCCATCCGTGATCAGCACGGGCGGTGCCGCGAAAAATGACCAAAGCGCGTCGGCCTCCGTTGCCGTCAGTCCAAAACGGTCTTTGCCATACGTGTATACAAATGCCTGCGCGTCCAGCGGTTCAGAAGATGCCAATGCTTGAGCATAACTGGCAATCAAGATCCGAAATCCGGCCAAAGGATAGGTATTCCGTACCTGTATCATGTCGATCACATCATATCCTACATCCCATATGAAACCATAGACGCCGGTTGTAGACCACGAGGTCATGACCATTCCGCGATAACCCGCCTCTCGCGAATACGGAATAAAATCACGTTGATTATTGAAGTGAGTCATCCAATCGGTGACGTACCAGTTATCCGGATGGCAGCGGATGGATGGAGCTCCCCAAAACGTGAACCCTTGTTGTTGAAGTGCTGCAACGTCGCCAAAATGGTTAGTTTTCCACCCATAATTCCAATCGACAAATATGACTTCATCAGGTAACTCTGCCACCGCTTCGGGGTACTTCAATATGATATCTGCCCACATGATAGGTGTCTTTCCCAAATCAACCACCAATTGTGCTATCATTTTCATGTGATCGACAAAAAGTTTGGATTTGCCTGCTTCAGCAACCTTTCGGGCGCATTTTTCACAATGCCCCAACAGGTAGGTTTCGTCCCCTCCGATATGGATATAATCTGAATGATGGGTGTCAGCCAGATCGGCGAACAATTCTTTGAAAAGCGCTTTGCTGGCATCTGTCTCCATGGGACAGAGCTGAGAGATATCTTTACGGTCTTCTTTCAGCAGGCTATACCGTGGATGACGCAGAATATATTCAACATGCCCAAGCGTTTGTTGGAGCGGGATAACACTGATTCCCAATGAATCGCAGTAAGCGATAAAGTCGTTTACCTCCTCGCGGCTATACGCATACTGGTTGGCGATTATCGCGTGCTTTTTAAAGGGATAGGTTCCCTCCCATTCCATTACCAAGGTGTTGATGCCGAAATCAGCAAGTTCTTTTGCAAAAGATTTGAGCGCTTGGGGCGTCATGACCTGAATGCGCAAATCGAGGTGAAAGCCCTTAATCTCGAAATCATCCGAAACTTCTTTCGGAGTGGCCTGACTGGACGACGCACCGGTGAGTACCAGAAATACCAACAAAAATTTAATCAGGTGAAAATTAAACATAATACCTTTTCTTACTTGTTCTTTTGCACGAAATTAGTTCAATTCGCTATAAACTCGACGCGTTCAATGATCAGCTCCTGCTCGTTCAAATCAGCTGGCGATTGCCCCCTGAATAGCCACAAATTGATCTTCAATCGTTCTTCACTGTCAGGCGGAATATTTGCGCCCGTGTACGTCCACTGGTGAATCAAGTTGTCTGTTGTTGGTGTTAAACCATGTCCGCGTAAGCTGACAAAATCGATCCGATCAGGCTGCCAATCAAAAGCATGTGTTGAATAGGACCCGGTTAGATTCAGATCAAACCGCACTTTATTGCCGGGCAGATGCGAGGGCTGCACGGCAAACTGGGCGTCTTCGTTATCTGGCGCTGACCAACGGGAAAACTCAATATCAATTTCCTCTTCATCGTTCATATACGTAAACAATCCTGCCACTACGTTCTGATCCAGTTCATCGACCCGGCTCGACACATAGAAAACATACTTACCGTAGCTCAGGGAACGGCGCAGTGAGACGCCTGAACAATACCAGTTGCCACCCTTTTGGATGATTTTCAGGTGCAAGCGACCGTCATTGTCCACCCATACGTTTTCTTCCGAATCCGAAAAATAATTTGGCCCGGGGCCTTCTTGGTTTTGGCCCGATGTGCGTACGACCCAATCGAATCCAGAAAACTGAACGATACGGGTGGTGTACGTAGGAGCATCTTCTGGTAGCGCCTTGTCGCCGCATGAACACAAAACGACCATGACAATACTTAACGTTTTAAATACTTTAAAAAATGGTCCCATACAGTCGAGTTATTGTATATTAATGGATACCCGGATATCTTCTATCTCTGCACCTGTCCTATCCCTCGCAGATAAGACCATGGTATCCTCTCCGCTGCTCTCACCATCGTGAATATAAAGCAGGCTCAATGACTGGAGATCCGCCTGCGTAAACTCTCCACCCTGCCCAATAATATCGGCGCCTCTTATGAGCCAACCTTTTAAGGGTGCAGTTTCCACAGTATAGATGATATCGCCAGCATCGGCACCGGCTATCTCCAAGAGGTCCGTATTGATGACTACCGAGCCACCGTTCGAAACCGTGGCCTGTTCATTTGTCTCTACAACCAACTCATTTTGATTTGTTGCCAATGTTGCGATGATCATGGGTGGCGCCAGCGTGGCATGTTCTTTTGAGGCCAAATCATCAGTTTTGTTGCCAGCAGGAGCGGCACCACTCTCCACCGTAAAGGAAACCCTTCCACTCGGTGACTCATTTTTGTAGAAATCTGTAATATCAAAATTGAAGGCATCCACTTTAGACGTAGTAACGTATGAAATACGATCTCCAGCGCGACCGGGAGCATTGTTGAATGTGATAGTTGATTCCGTCCAATTGTTGTTTGCTGCTTTGTAAAGATCCAATGTATAGCCATCTCCGGTGGTGAAACTGACCGCCAGTCTGAGTTGCATATCCACGACGATACCCGGTTTTTCAAAATCCTCAAGGTCAAACATTAGATATGCAACCCTGTCGTAGGCCGAATTGCCTGTTGGACTAGCATATTTCGGCCTAAGAAGTGGATTCGCCCCATAGTTCGTATTCCCATATAATTCACCGGGGCTATCACCAGCTACAAACGAATCATGCAACGGATAGATCGTATCCCGATCCAAGGTGGTCTCCGTACTGTTATCAATCGCTGGAGCGGAGAAATAGACGATGAAATCGACAGCATGCATCACCCCATTGGTTGGCTCCAAGTTGGATGTACGGATCTCCCATTGCCTTGAGGTCCCTTGATTAATCAAGCCTACATAATTGTTATTGCGTGAGAGGTACATTAGCTGTCCATTTTCGGTCTCATAGGGAAGGGGACGATCACGGACGATGTCCGGATCAGTAAAAATAATGCGTTCCCTGACGACGTGGTACCGCAGCATATTGCGCAATATGGGTAAGGGTATATCGTCAATAGAGCCGTAACCGCTATTTTGCAAGTATGTGCTGAAGGCGTTGTTGTTGGGCACAATAAAGGTCCTTTCCTCATCTTGATACAGGTTTTGAAGTCCTGTACGTATAATTGCAGTCCTTAACTGTTCGAAATCACTGCTGGTCTGAATAAATTCCCATGCAGTTACACCCAATTTTCCATCGACCCCGGAGGGCTTATATGTGAAGTCCTCCTGGACTTCACAGCCACTTGCCAATGCCAATAAGGCAATGCAAACAACCAAAAATTGCCTAATGAATTTATTATTTTGCATCATCATACGTTTAAAGCTCAAAAATGAGGTTATCTATAAAATTCATTTTGTTCCAGATTGGGATTACGGTTGATGGCTTCCTCGTGTATTGGCCACAGGATATTGGCCTCATCACGCAGCCCGTTGATGGGCTGCATAATTTCAATCGCCCGGCCAGTGCGTACCAAATCGAACCACCGATGCCCTTCAAATGACAGCTCAATCGATCGTTCATGCAGAATAGCTGACTCGATATCGCCATACAACGATTCCGCCGTAGCTTGGTCGAGTGATGCCAAACCCGCACGCTCCCTGATTTCGTTCAGGAGGGGCAGCGCTTCTTCCGGCTGGCCAGATCGCGCGTGAGCCTCTGCTTTTAGCAGCATGATGTCTGCCAACCGTACCAGCACAATATTATTCGCAGAAGGATCAGGACTTTCATCATTGAATCCTTCGCCAAAAAACTTCCAAACCATACGCGGCTGTACGGCCGTAATGTCGTAGATACGGGGCCTTCGAAGGTCACCCTCCTCAAATGAATTCATAAACCGCTCACTGGGGAAATAATAACTATCTGAACCCAGAGCGTACAAAATCCGCAGCGAATTGGTTTGGACTTCATTGTAGCCTACCTCAAAAATACTCTCTGAAGAAAGGCCTATGGCAAAAACATTCGTCCAATCGCCCATGGTCACGAGCGAATATAGCGGATTATCCATAACGCGCTCAGCGGCAGCGATGGCATTTGCATAGTCTTTTCGCCACATGTATACATGGGTCAAAAAGGCATCTGCTCCGCCGCGCGTGATCAGCACCCTGTCGCGTTCGCCTCCGTAGCTTGCAGCACAATTAACCGAAGCAAACGTCAAATCTTCCTCGATCTGGTCCAACACAGCTTCGCGATCGGTCTTGCGGACAAATAGCTCCTGGTCGATACTTTCATAAGGTTCAAGAATCAACGGCACATCGCCCCAAACCCTCACCGCATAGAAGTAGGCGATGGCGCGAAGGGCATATGCCTGTCCCAATAACTGGTTTCGCAACGGACTATCCGCCCCACCAAATACCTGCGGAATATACTTAATCGCATAATTGGCCCTACTGATTACCGTGTAAAGGTTGTCCCATCTGGCAGAATTAATGATCGGAGTCAACGTGTTCTGCCGGAGTGCGGCCGGATCCCCTACAGCGTTCGAACCCACAGCATCAGCGCGGCCTTCACCCCACAGGGCGAAATTCAAACGAAAGGCCGACTGGAATGCATTATAGATGCCATAAACGCCCGCCTGCGCGTCGCTGGTATTTTTATAAAAACCCTGCGCAGAAAAGTTACTGATCGGCTCCTTGTCCAACAGGGTATCCGCACAAGAGGCCATCACCGCCACGACGGTCAATGCCCCAATTTTCTTTATAATTGTCTTCATCGGTGTGTGATTTAAAGCCCAATATTGATTCCGAAAATAAACGACCGGTTTTGCGGGTACGATCCTTCATCCACGCCCACGCGCAATCCGGCATATGAATTTACATCCGGGTCAAAGCCCGTGTACTTGGTCCAAGTGATCAGGTTGGTTGCCGTCATGAATGCCTCCAATTGCCTCAGGCCAATCCGGTCAATCAGGCTCGGCGCAAAACGGTACCGGAGGTTGACATTCTTCAACTTGATGAACGAACCGTCCTCAACCCACCTGCTTTGAACCCTACTGTCAGACTGTTTTGGGTCGTCACGTATGAGTTTCGGGAAGTCGGTAATGTCGCCTTGCTGCCTCCACCGCCGCAACGCATCTGTAGAAAGGTTGTTGTAGCGGACAATCGCATTGCGCTGATGATTGATCTCACTGTATATATCATTGCCTTGTGAAAACTGGAAGAATATATTCAGCGAAAAGTTCTTATAAGAAAAATCATTGGATATCCCGCCAAAGAAATTAGGCTCGGCATTTCCGATGATTTGGCGATCGTTCTGATCAATAATATGATCGCCGTTCAGATCGTGCCAGATGGGATCACCTCCTGCGAACACAGGACCTTGTGCACCGTGAGTGACTCCATTGACATTGTCTTCGTCCCGGGCATATACACCATCGAACCTCCACCCGTAAAAAATCCCGATGGGTAATCCTTCTTTCAGGATGTGGTAAGCCCCGTTCTGGATAAAGCCATTGGTGAGCACATTTTCAGGCAGCGATATCACCTTATTACGATTTGCGCTGATATTAAAATTGGTGCTCCACTGGAATTCGCCAACGAGGTTCCGGCTTGTCACCAAAAATTCAATGCCCCTGTTTCGGATACTACCGATGTTTTGGGTGATGGATGCAAATCCGGTTTCCCTGGGTATCGGCACGCTGTACAGTAAGTCACGGGTATCCTTAAGGTATGCGTCGACGTTCAAGATTAGGCGATTGGCCCATAAGGCGATGTCCAACCCAGCGTTATACTGCGTGGTCGTTTCCCATGTCAATGCAGCATTGGGCATCACAGTCGGCGCAGCGCCGGAATAGTCCAAATAGTTTGTCCCAACCAGAAACTCCCCTTGTGACGTGTAATCGCCGATAGCTTCATTGCCCGTCGACCCAATACTAAACCGGAGCTTCGCGTCGTTCAGGAAGCTCAGATCATTGAAGAGTCCTTCTTCGGAGAAGCGCCAGCCTACTGACGCTGATGGGAAATAACCAAACCGCTTATCACGTCCGAAACGTGATGAGCCGTCTGCCCGGAGATTTATCTCGGCGAGGTACTTACCTTGGTAGTCGTACATCACCCTTCCGAAATAAGACAGCATCGCGTGCTCCGAAGCCACGTTTATATCCATCCCGTTTGCATCTTTGTTGGAAATTACGCTTGCAGCATTCAGCGTACGGATGTCATCGCTTGGGAAAAATGATCCATTCAATCCTGTCCGTTCGTAACGCCAATTTTGGAAGCTGAACCCAGCAACACCTCCCACATGATGCCCATCACCAAATGTGCGGTCGTACTGGAAAAAATTCTCATTTCCCCAAGTCAGGTTATTGATGCTACGTACAGCACCGGTATTATACCCTTCGCGGTAATCCAGGATCGAGGGCATGAATTCATCTTCTTTCATAGCGGTGAAATCGAAATTCAGGTTGCTCCTGAACTTCAACCCTTCAATAATCTGGTATTCCAGATACTGGCTACCGATGATCCGATTGCTCTTATTCAAATGTGTGGCATGTAACGCGATACCGACAGGGTTACGCCTTCCCAAAGAATAGCCGTTCAATGAGCCATCGGGAAGGTACATAGACATGATAGGCGGCCGCACCAACAACTCGCGTATGACGCTTAGATTTCCAGTGCCACCTGCGTTAATCCGATTGTTCAGGCCATTTGTGTAAGAAATGCTTTGCCCTATTTTTAATTTATCCGTAACATTAAAATCTACATTCAACCGCGATGTGATACGCTTGTAGTTCGAGTTGATGATAATACCATCTTGGTCGAGATACGAGGAACTCCAGGCATACTGGGTGTTTTTGGTACCACCCCGGATAGCCAGGTTGACCTGATATTGCCCAGCAGCTCGCATCAGTTCGTCTTGCCAATCTACATCACCGTTATTCATCGGATTAAGCGAGTCCACCACGGTCCAGTACGGCTGTTCAGGGTTATCCATATTCATATAGGACTCCATCACAGCGTCTCTGTATTGGCTTGCATTCAACACGCTCAACTTGCGTGTCAACTCGCTGATACCGCTATTCACGGTCAGATTCACCTGTGCTTTGCCCTCGGCGCCGCGTTTCGTCGTGATCATGACCACGCCATTCGCCGCCCGCGAACCATAAATGGCGGTAGAAGCCGCATCTTTTAGGATTTCGATAGACTCAATGTCTCCGGGATTGATGTCTGCCAGCGGATTCAAACCGAAGTTTTCTGTACCGTTTAAGGAAGATAACGAACCGGATTCGATGGGGATTCCATCAACCACGAATAACGGATTATTACCCGAATTCAACGACGAATTACCGCGGACCCGGATCGTCATTTCGCCTCCGGGGGCACCCGAATTGGACGTTACCTGAACGCCCGCAGCACGTCCTTGAAGTACAGAAATCGGATCTTGCAGTGCAGTTTTGGCGATCTCCTCGCTGCCGACGGACACGACTGACCCAGTTAGATTGCGTTTTTTCTGACGACCGTAGCCGACTACGACTGTTTCCTCCAAGAGGTTGATAGATTCAGCCAAAGCAACGTCTATCGTTGTCTGCGATCCAACGGTGACTTCCTTTGTATCATAACCCACAGAACTAAAAACAAGCACATCACCAGCTGAAACGCCCTGCAACATATAGTAGCCGGTAGCGTCGGTGCTGCCTCCCCCCGCAGTCCCTTTGATAGCGACATTCGCACCTTCAATGGCGCGACCGTCCGCAAGGTCTGTCACCCTGCCTCGAACGGTATTTTCCTGACCAGCTACATCATCCACTGTAAGCAAGCCGACCATGAAAACGATGATGAGTGCTGCAAATTTTTTATTTCCGGTAAAAAATAACAGCAGACGGTTGTTGTTTCCCTTGATCATACAACATCATTTTAGTTTAGTTATTTGCGAATTTAAGTACGGGTACGTACCCGAAAAAAGAAACATGTATTTAAAGTAAAGCATCTTATCTAAGTTGCGCTATCTGCCGCACAATCCCAAACGGTAACGTACCCGCAGAAAACGAATTGAAACGCATCAAAACAATTACAGCCTTCGCCTCTATTAATATATGAGGTCTATAATGGTTAACGGTAACGTACCCGCTAAATACCGCATTAATTTTTATTTCTGCAACTTATTTTGAAAAAAGTTACGCAAACGCATGTGATCGCGAGAAAAAATATCCGGAAGCACCCGGCCGCGGAGACACGAATTATTGTTCAATTTTTGTAAAATTCGACGTTTTCCCTAGTAATAATGTCTATCGGCATGTATTGTTCTTTGTCAATCTTTTTACCCATTACAACGGCCTGGAACAACACCATAAGCCCTAAATATCCTTGCTCTTCTGGTTTCTGCCCTATCAAAAAGTCAATTGTCCCTTCCGTAAGGTAACCAATATTTTCCTCGATCAGGTCATAGCCAATAAGGGTGAGCTTGTTCTTCCGGCGTTTGCGAAGGTACTTTGCAACGCTACGCACGCGTGAATTGGTCACAAAAATGGCGGCAACGTCGGCATGCGCCTCCAATACAGCTCCCACTGCTTCGCCAACAGCCTTATCATTTGTGACCGTGATGTCAATTTTTTCGATATGGATGACGCTATTCTTTTTGTTTGTTCTATTGATATATGACCGGAATCCCTCTTCTTTTCTCAATAAATGGTGATAAGCGTCGATTTCCCTAGAAATATTCACGAGCAGCACCTTACCACTTTTGACGCCGAAACGGATCAACT
Organism: Parapedobacter sp. ISTM3; assembly: GCF_016533505.1. Classification (NCBI taxonomy): domain Bacteria; kingdom Pseudomonadati; phylum Bacteroidota; class Sphingobacteriia; order Sphingobacteriales; family Sphingobacteriaceae; genus Parapedobacter; species Parapedobacter sp. ISTM3. The sequence goes on from NZ_JAENGN010000008.1 coordinate 193,675, forward strand.
GCCCTGCCAAGCGTCCGCTTTTGAACAAATGAGGGCCAACATACGCCAAGCTCTCCGCACCGGGCACATCTGAGTTAACGAATACATAAGGAATCTTTCTGGATTCGCAGGCCGCCGTAAACTTTCTCGCCTCATTTACAAAGGACGGAGCCAGCACCACTCCATCAAAGTCACCATCCAAAATCGTGGTTGCGTGCTTAGCGAAGGTCGTTTTGTCATTTAAATCGAAAAGGAACTGTTCTAATTGAATACCGTACTGCTTGATTTCCTGATAGGCTCGCTCAACCCCCTTACGGGGTGCTTCCCAATAGTCTGTCTCGCTGGCGTTGGGAATCAGGACCGCAAATCGGTTTGTCTTCTTTGAAGCCAATCTACTGGCTAAAATATTCGGCTGAAAGCCAATATCTTCAATAATCTCATTGATTCGCTGCCGGGTGGCTTCCGATACACCTTTTCGGTTGTGGATCACACGATCTACCGTGGCAATCGACACTCCAGCTCGCCGGGCAATCTCCTTAACCCCCGATAGTTGGCCTTCGGCGCGTTCTTTCTTCATAGCCTCTGATATGGTAGGCCAAAAATAAACGTTTTAGCGAATTTCCAAAATTTGCCATTATTCGGACCACCTTCAAAATGCACTGCATGTGAAACATTATACAATGCGATTGCTATATTTGGCGCCGAATACAGGTTGTCTACGTTAAAAAATAGCTAAATATGCTTGCTAAACACCTATCGCCAATCTTCATTATCGCTTTGTGCACCCTCGTTGCTCGTTCTCAACAACAGGCACCGAATCTTACCATCATCCCGGCTCCCGCGGAAATCTCGGTACAACCGGGCCGATTTGTCATCAATGCGTCGACCACCATCGGATACGACAGCGAATCTGACAAAAAAGTAGCTGAATTTTTCGGTGACTATGTCCGGGAAGCCTTGCAGATCACCCTTCCCGTCAAACGCGAGGCAGTGGGGGAATCCGTTATCTATTTTTCCTCGAAAGGAACCGAAGGGCTACCGAATGACGAGGCGTACACACTGGTTGTAGCGCCGGACCGGGTACACCTACAAGGTAAAAACGCTGGGCTGTTTTATGCGATGCAGACATTGACGCAATTGCTGCCAAAAGAGGACGATGCCCAACCGGCCATTCCTGCTGTCACCATCAGGGATGAACCACGTTATCGCTACCGCGGCATGCACCTCGACGTGTGCAGGCACCTGTTTCCTATCGAATTCATTAAAAAATATATCGATTTTATTGCGGCCTATAAACTTAACAATTTCCATTGGCACCTTACCGAAGACCAAGGCTGGCGCATCGAGATTAAAAAATACCCTAAACTGACCGAGGTAGGCGCCTACCGTGCGCAAACACTCATCGGCAACAACAAACAGCAGGGCGACTATGATGCGACACCTTACGGCGGATTCTATACGCAGGACGAAATCCGGGAAGTGGTTGCCTACGCTGCGGAACGCTATGTAAATGTTGTCCCCGAAATTGAGATGCCCGGCCACGCGTTAGCTGCGCTGGCATCCTATCCGTATTTGGGATGCGGTGATAACCCGGGGCCTTATAAAACCGCTGAGACTTGGGGCGTATTCGACGATGTATTCTGTGCAGGCAAAGAAGAGACTTTTGCCTTTTTGGAAGCCGTCATTGATGAGGTTATTGAACTGTTCCCCAGTGAATACATCCACATCGGGGGAGACGAGTGCCCTAAGACGCGCTGGCAGGCTTGCCCATACTGCCAAAAGCGCATGAAAAATGAAGGGCTGAAAGACGAACACGAGCTGCAGAGCTATTTCGTCCAACGGATGGAGAAATATATCAACGCCAAGGGGCGCCGTATCATTGGCTGGGATGAAATATTGGAAGGAGGCTTAGCGCCCAACGCGACGGTGATGAGTTGGCGAGGCGACGAAGGCGCCAGGGCTGCCGCTAAGCAAGGTCATGACGTCATTATGACGGCTCATACCTATGGGCTTTATTTCGATAACAAACAGGGGCCCGACACACACCGTGAACCGTTGAATATCGGCGGTTACGCTCCATTGGAAAAAGTGTACGCAGCGGACCCAACCCCCAAAGCACTTTCGGAAGCTGAGCGAAAGCACATCCTTGGTGTACAAGCGAATATGTGGACCGAATACATGGAAACCGACAGAAAAGTGGAGTTCATGCTATTACCGCGCCTATATGCCCTCTCGGAAATCGCATGGACAACCCCTGATCGCAAAAACTGGAAAGATTTTTCGGAAGTGCGCGTGCCGGCACATCTCGCCAAAATAGACCAAACGGAAACGGTGTATCGCGTCCCGGAAGTCATCGGGCTGAAAGACACCGTCATTTATGCCAGCGAATATGTATTCAAAGGGCTTCAACCTTCGGTTTTAGGGGGCAAGATCTATTACACCATTGACAACTTCAACCCCACAGATACCGACCTCGAATACCGAGACGGAGTAACAGTGGTTGTACCCAAAGGCAAAGAGCGGGTATTTAAAGCTATAGTGGTTGCGCCTTCAGGAAGACACAGCAACTATGTCCGCGCGGTTATTATCAACAGCAAATCGCCCGAAACAACTGCAAAGTAACACGCTAAAATCATACACCATGGCTGAAGAATTTAATTTTGCTTCTGGCACTAAAGAAGAACAATACCAAGCGCTGCTCCCTCAGCTGGAAGCGCTGGTAGCAGGCGAAGAAGACCTCGTGGCCAACATGGCCAACCTATCAGCGGTGCTCAGGGCCCAGTTCGATTTCTTCTGGGTGGGCTTCTATATCGTTAAAGGAGACGAATTGGTACTCGGACCTTTCCAAGGGCCGCTGGCTTGCACACGCATCGCCAAAGGTAAGGGGGTATGTGGATCCGCTTGGGAACGCAAAGAAACCATCATTGTGCCGGATGTCGACGCTTTCCCGGGCCATATTGCCTGTAGTTCGCTGTCTAAATCGGAAATCGTTGTACCGGTCACTCGCGCGGGGGAAGTTGTTGCTGTGCTGGATGTGGACAGTGAATACCTCAACCATTTCGATGAGGTCGATGCGCGTTATTTGGCGCAAATCGTAAACTTATTATCTTAACTTGTCCGACTGTTGAGGGGCGATCTCCCAAACCATCACTTGCTTATCGTCGCTGACCGACACAAGCTGGTTTCTATAGCTATTCCAGACCATATCGTTAATGGAAAGAACATGGCTGTCAAATCCCCGCTCAACATTGATTATTCGCAATAATCTGAAATCATCTGCGGCCCAAATCTTGATGCTTTTATCCCGGCTGCCCGTAGCAAAAATTGGCAGTGTGGGATGGTATTTAATAGCATAGACTGTAAACAAATGCGGGGTAAATGCCTTAGCGAGCGAAAATCCTTCTACGGCATCCAACACGTTCAACTGTGCATCGCGACCACCGGTAAGCAAAAAACGTCCATCGGGTGAAAAACAAAGTGAGGTGACGGGCATCGTGTGACCGGGCAGCTCCATAGCCAAGGAATAGTCAAGCGCGTTGTACAACTTAACTTTTCCGTCCTTGGTACCAAATACCACCCATTTTTCATCATTGCTGATAGCAATGGTTCGCACGGTTTGTGCCGAAACCTGAAAGTGATACAGGAGCTTAAAAGTATCCGTATTCCAAACGGAAACCGTCCCATCCTCCGATGAAACTACCATCTCGGGCTTGGTACTGAAGGTCTTGATGCCAAACACAGGGCGCTGATGGTGTTCAAGTTTGGCTGCCAGCCGTTGTACGCTCGTATCGACGACAGCTACTTTGCCATCGCGCATACCGATGGCCAATAACGGTGTATGGGCAATTAAGTGAAGTGCGTATACCGAAAATTGCAATGGATATAAAATGCGCTCGAACGCCATCTTCTCTAAATCCCATTGTACCACTCCTTTATCATTGCCCGCTGTAAATAGGATATGGGGTTCAGGGCCATTTTCAATGGCAAAAATCGGATTTTGGTGCCCCGACAATATACCCGACTTGTGGACTTCAAGTTTCATTCGATTCACAAGTAATAGCATGCCTACCAGCCCATCGACACCGGACTTCGGCCGCCGCCCGCTTATTGATGTCTGCTTTCCAGGTTTTTAGCGATAGTCTCCAACGATATGTTCTTTTCCCGCAACAATACAAGGAGGTGAAACAGCAAATCGGATGTTTCATTGATAAAGTCCACCTCCGCCTCAGCCAGCGCAGCTATTACGGTTTCCACTGCTTCTTCGCCAACCTTTTGGGCGATTTTATTCAACCCCCGCTCCCGTAATCGATTTACATAAGAATCAGCCGTCGGAAATTCGTAACGCCTATTAATGATTTTTGCCAGCTCAAAGATAAAATTTTGATTATAGTCCGTACCGAAACAGCTTCTGCTCCCGGTGTGACAGGTAGGGCCCTGAGGCTTGGCCTTGACCAATATGGTGTCACGGTCGCAATCAATATGTGTACTCACTACATGGAGGAAATGTCCACTTTCCTCTCCTTTTGTCCACAGCCGTCCTTTACTTCGTGAAAAAAAAGTAACGCGCCCCTCGATTTGGGTTTTTCGCCAAGCTTCTTCATCCATGTAGCCCAGCATCAATACCTCCAAGGTCTGCGCATCCTGTATGATGGCCGGAATAAGGCCCCCGCTTTTTTCAAAATCCAACATATCCAAAGAAATTACCTTACTTCAATTCCATGCCGTCGTAGCTCCGCTTTCAAATCGGGAATCAAAATCTCTCCGTAATGAAATACAGAAGCCGCCAGTGCAGCGTCCACATTGCTTTGCTGAAACACATCCACGAAATGCTGCCTGTTTCCCGCACCCCCCGATGCGATCAACGGAATGGATAAGTTATCATTAATTTTCTTCAAGAACGCACAGTCAAACCCATTTTTGGTCCCATCGTGATCCATGGATGTCAACAAAATTTCCCCCGCACCTCGGTTTTCAGCTTCCTTAATCCAGTCCTCGGTCTCGATGTCGGTTTTCAGGCGACCTCCGTTAAGGTGCACAAAATTCTTTCCGCCAACATTTCGTGTATCCACGGCTACCACTACAAACTGTATACCGAAGGCATCTGCCAACTCGTTAATCAACGCAGGATTCCGCACAGCCGCCGAATTGATGGATATTTTATCTGCACCTGAATGCAGTAAGATATCCGCATCGGCCAGTTCATTGATACCGCCACCTATGGTAAAGGGAATATTCACTTGCCGTGCTACCGCCTTGACAAGTTCCACTGTGGTTTTACGCCGTTCGTGTGTGGCAGTAATATCCAGAAAGACCAACTCATCAGCCCCCTGCCTTGAATACTGCCAAGCAAGCTCCACCGGATCGCCGGCGTCGCGTAAGTCAACAAAGTTGACCCCCTTTACGGTCCGCCCATCTTTGACATCCAGGCAGGGAATAATGCGTTTGGCCAACATGACTATCTAGAAACGAATGAGGGATTTGAGATTCCACTCTTTAATCTGTTCGATCGTAATCCGGTTTTCGTAAATAGCCTTACCTACCACACATGCCTCCACCTTGATAGCATCCAACGCATAGATATCTTCCATTGAACTGATGCCTCCGGAAGCAATCAGCTTAATGATAGGCGAATGATCCAGCAATTTCCGGTACAAATCTACTCCTGCCCCGCCTAGCTTGCCATCTTTATTGATATCGGTACATAGGAACCGGAAAAAACCCAATGAAAGGCATCTGTCAATATAGTCCAGTAACTTAACCGGCGAACTTTCCATCCAACCGGAATATTTAATGACCTCATCCAGCACGTCAATGGCAATCACGACATGGTCTGCATACTTCCGTTTGCCTTGATTGAGCTTGCTAAGCTCATCCAAAAACTCAGGATTTGTAATTGCCTGTGTACCGATGACCACGCGATGTATACCGGCATCCACTAATTCCTTTACTTTCTCTATACTGCGCACGCCACCACCGTATTGAACTTTCATATCGGTTTGACGGACAATATCGAGCAGGTATGCCTGATTGGAAAGATCTCCCCTCGCGCCGTTGAGATCTACGATATGGACAAATTCAGTACCATTAGACTGGTACTTTTCAATCATTTCTTCAAGACTTACGCTATATATGGTGGCATCATCATAATTGCCTTCACGTAAGCGGACGACTTTTTTGTCCAATACATCTATTGCCGGAATGATATACATACTTCTTTTAAAGGTTGATTGTTAATATAAGTTTGAAAAATTCAACAATAACCGCTCACCTGCCTCCCCAGATTTTTCAGGATGAAACTGTACGCCATAAAAATTTCTGTCCTGTATGGCAGCTGAAAATTTCAGTCCATAATGAGCAAAAGCGGCTGTAAAAGTAGCATTATATTCAATAAAATAAGAGTGAACAAAGTAAAAGTAGGCATCTTTTTTTATATTGTCGAATATCGGACAGCCATTTTCATGAAACACCTTATTCCAACCCATATGGGGGACTTTTTCAGCTATCCGCTTTTCAAAGTGTAACGTATTCAACGGAATAATATCCAACAGCGGGCTGTCGCCTTCTTCGGAATAAGCCGTAAGTAGTTGCATGCCAACGCATATTCCCAAGACGGGTTTAGTAATGCGGCTAATTAATGACGCCAGTCCGGACTCCCTCAACTTTCGCATTGCCGCACCCGCGTGGCCAACTCCAGGAATGATGATGCGGTCGTAAATCGCCAGTTCGTCTACCTCATTGATCATTCCATACGGAATATCCAGCCGGTCCAGGGCAGCCGTCAGTGAAAAAATATTTCCCGCTCCGTAATTAATGATTCCTGTCATATTATTTTGAATTGAGGACGAAAGAATCAAAGAACAAGAACAGCCCTTATTTTTCGCTCCTGTTCATGCTCTATTTATCCAGCCTCACAATACCCCTTTCGTGCTTGGCAACTCCATATGTTCGGCGTCTCTACGCACGGCCTTTTTAATGGACTTGGCAAACGCCTTGAAAATCGCCTCTATTTTATGATGTTCATTTTCACCTTCTGCCTTAATGTTGAGGTTGCACTTTGCGGCATCCGAAAACGATTTAAAGAAATGGAAAAACATCTCCGTGGGCATATCCCCGATTTTTTCCCGTTTGAATTCGGCGTCCCACACAATCCAGTTTCGTCCACCAAAATCGATGGCGACCTGTGCCAAGCAATCGTCCATCGGCAAGGTAAACGCATAACGTTCAATACCTCGTTTATCACCCAATGTCTCGGCAAAAATTTCTCCCAGGGCTATCCCTGTGTCCTCGATGGTATGGTGTTCGTCGATATGCAAATCGCCTTTGGCACGTACTGTGAGATCGATTTGGCCATGACGAGCTATCTGATCGAGCATATGGTCAAAAAAGGGCAACCCGGTGTAAATGTCAGCCTTGCCCTTGCCATCAAGGTTTAGCTTGATGTAAATATCGGTTTCATTGGTCTTGCGACGATGCTCCCCTATACGCGCACCCAATTTCAAGAATTCATAGATAGCTTTCCAGTCAGCGGTCTCCAATGCCACCACCGATTCGTCGATTTGATGGGCTTCAGCGGCACCGAGTGTGTCATTATTGCGCAACCAAATGGCCTTCGATCCAAGGTTTTGCGCCAACTTCACATCATTTACGCGATCACCAATCACATAGGAGTGTGCGAGATCATACCTATCTTTATCGAAATAAGCCGTAAGCAGAGCTGTCCCAGGCTTGCGTGTGGGCGCATTTTCATGCGGAAAGGTTCGATCGATATGTTGGGCGGTAAATACAACCCCCTCTCCGGCAAAGGTGTCGATGACAAAATGGTGCACCGGCCAGAAGTGTTCTTCCGGATGCGCGTTTGTGCCCAACCCATCCTGGTTGGTCACCAATACCAATTCAAAATCCAGTTCGCTCGCAATCCGCGGCAAATATTGCAATGCTCCCGGGTAAAACTTGAGCTTGGAAAACGAATCAACCTGTTCGTCCTCTGGCTCGAGAATCAACGTACCATCGCGGTCTATGAAAAGTAATCGTTTAATCGTATCAGGCATGGATCTAACTATTTGCCCCCCCTATTAAGATCGTATTGACCCCGCCAAACTTAGGTAAAATTGTCATGCAATAAAACAAAATTTTCTTCATTTCAATAGCTGCCGTGGCAGCATCCTAATCTCAGGGATACCGTTTCAGCGCCGCGATCAGCATCTTATTTTCATCAGGCGTCCCCACAGTTATGCGCAAGCATCCGGCGCATAGCTCCACTTTGGAGCGGTCGCGTACAATGATGCCCTTGTTTACTAAATACTCATACACCTGTCGCGGTTCGGTCGTTTTCGCCAGTATGAAATTGGCATCTGATGGATAAACATGCAAGACAAACGGCAATTTCCGCAGTTCCTCCGACAACTGTTCCCGTTCAGTGACGGTTTCCCTGATCCATGCATTCACCGTTTCCAGCTTATCCAGCGCTTTTAATACCAATTCCTGCGTAGCCTGATTGACATTATAAGGTGGCTTTATCTTGTTAAACACTTCGATTATCTCCTCGCTTGCGAAAGCCATCCCAAGCCGTAATCCGGCTAAGCCCCAAGCCTTAGATAGCGTCTGCAACACCACCAGGTTGCTATATTCGGTTAGTTCTTGAATAAAGGTTTTCTGCCTTGAGTAGTTGATGTATGCCTCGTCTATCACGACCAGTCCGCCGAAATTCGCCAAAATAGTTTCCACATCTTCCCGACGCAGGGAATTGCCGGTGGGATTGTTTGGCGAGCACAAGAAAATCATCCGTGTATTGTCGTCGATGGCCTCTGCGATCCCATCCAAATCAAGCTGAAAGTCGGGGGTAAGGCTTACCTTCTTGACCGCTATATCATTGATATTGGCCGACACTTCATACATACCGTATGTTGGAGGCACGAGCAAGACATTATCAATACCCGGGCGACAAAACGCCCGGTATAAAAGGTCTATTGCTTCGTCGCTGCCATTCCCCAGAAAAATATTCCGGGCAGGCACTCCTTTGATGCCGCTCAATTTCAGCTTTAACTGGTGCTGCAGCGGATCTGGATAACGATTGTAGCTCCGGTCCAAGGGGGAACCATATGCATTCTCATTGGCATCCATCAATACAGACGCCTCTCCTTTAAACTCGTCTCGAGCTGATGAATAAGGGATTAGTTTTCGGATGTTATCCCTCAATAGATTCGTTAAATCAAATGAATTAGCCATCAATAACTTCAACTGAATTTTATACGCTATACCAACTGCCCTCTAAAGCTAACTGTGTCGCCTCAAATACCGTCTTGCTTTCTTCCAGCAACGGTTTTAAATCTTTATATCGTGCCGAATAATGTCCGATGAGTAGCTTTTTCGCCTGTACCTCCACGGCAATTTCACCAGCCTGCAATGCGGTCGTATGATAGGTATCCCGCGCTCTGTCAAGCATATTATGGAGGAATGTAGCTTCATGGTACAATAAATCCACCTTTCGAATATATGGAAGATAGCTCGGCGTCATCACAGTATCGGAGCAGTATGCATAGCTCCTTGGAAAAGGGGGTTCAAGGGTCAAATTCTGCCAGCGATGTACTGTTCCGTCAGGTGCCGTATAGTCATGTCCACGCTTGATAAGGGGTAAGTACGCGGTAGGGACGCCCAACGCTTCGGTCTTTGCACGATCGATCGTCGGCAACCGCTTTTTTTCATCGAATCGGAACCCTGTGCATGCGATTCGGTGGTCGAGGGGGAAACTGCTTACTTGAAGGTGTTCATTCTCAAAAATCATTTCCGCGGATTCATCTTGCGTAGCATGTACATACAATGGATACCGCAACACCGTTTGCGAGTGTAAAAAATGAATGTTGATAATCTCTTCCAATGCCGCCGGACCGTAGACATGCACTTCTTCCTTACGCCCCACCAAATGCATAGAAGAAAGGAGACCTATCAGCCCTAAGTAATGGTCGCCATGTAAATGGCTGATGAATATGTGCTTGATCCGATTGCTCTTAATGCCATATTTAATCAATTGCACTTGTGTACCCTCACCGCAATCGACCAAGTATAATTGTTCATTGACGTTGATGAGTTGCGCCGTTGGGTGGCGGCCATATATCGGTGTAGCAGAACTACTCCCTAAAATCAATACTTCAAATCTCATCCCTCTTCCACGGCACCCCTCAGATCCTTTTCCAGTTCTTTTGAAAAAATTAAATCTTCTGCTTCCGCAGTATTTGGTGCCACGGTCAACACATCATTCAGCTTACATACCGAAATCAGGTTTTTGATTTGCTGGTTTGCACAAGCCAGAATGAACACCCCCCCCGCTGCTTTGCACAGGCGATGAGCCAACAGCCCGGTACGTAAACCCGAAGAATCGGCCTCTTTTACATACGACAAGTCCAGCACAATATTGCGTTGTCCTCCGCTATTGCGTAAAAGAAATTCAGCTTTAATCTTGGGCGCTGAGTCGCCATCCAATACTTCCACATGAGGCTGGACGATGACATATTTTTCGTGTTTATCAATGGTGAATTTCATGATGGCAATAAATTTAAATCACATCTTTAACTAGTTAGCTCTTGCAGTGCAGCTACGACATTGCGCTCTACCCGTTCCAGCACATCCATTTCCAACGGATACGCAAACTGCTCTCCGGTGATGTGTTGGAAGAGCTCAATGTATCTTTCGGAGATCGAAGATACAATTTCATCCGTCATTTCAGGAACTTTTTGATCGTCTTTCCCCTGGAACCCATTTTCTATTAACCATTTCCGGACAAATTCCTTAGACAATTGCCGTTGCGGCTTTCCTTCCTGCTGCAATTGTTCGTAGCTATCCGCATAGAAATAACGCGAGGAATCGGGCGTATGGATCTCATCGATGAGGTATATTCTTCCATCCAATTTACCGAACTCGTATTTGGTATCCACCAAAATCAGCCCTCGTTCGGCAGCTAATTCGGTACCCCGCTTAAAAAGCGCGTGTGTGTATTGCTCCAATAGCGCATAATCCGATGCCGATACAACGCCTTGCCTCAATAGTTCCTCCTTTGAAATATCCTCATCATGGCCCACAGCTGCTTTGGTCGTTGGTGTAATGATGGGGGCTGGTAGCCGATCGTTTTCCCGGAGACCATCGGGGAGCGGCTCGCCGCAGATCGTGCGTTTGCCAGTTTGGTATTCCCGCCAAGCGTGACCGGAGAGGTAACCCCGTATAACCATTTCTACTTTAAACGGCTGGCAGAGGAGACCGATCGTCACGCAGGGATCCGGCACTGCCATGATCCAATTGGGCACGATGTCTTCTGTAGCCCGAAGAAATTTTGCCGCTATTTGATTGAGTACCTGACCCTTATAGGGAATGGCCCGAGGAAGTACAACGTCGAAAGCGGAGATCCGATCAGTAGCAACCATGGCCAAGTACTTATTTGAAATTGTATAAACGTCCCGCACCTTTCCGCGGTAAAAGGCAGTTTGGTTCTGAAAATGGAAATTTGTCTCTTTTATCGTGTTCATTTTTCTAACATCAAATATCTCCGTAGGCCTCCAGTATGCGCCGCACCAGCTTGTGCCGCACCACGTCCCCGCCACTTAGGTAAATAATATCTATACCCTCAATGCCATCAAGTAATTTCAGTGCGGTTTGCAACCCCGACTGCTGTTTTTTGGGAAGGTCAATCTGTGTCACATCTCCCGTAACGATGAACTTCGCGGTTGGTCCCATCCGCGTAAGAAACATCTTCATCTGCATATCGGTGGCGTTTTGCGCTTCGTCTAGGATAACGAAGCAATTGTCCAACGTGCGCCCTCGCATAAAGGCAAGTGGAGCAACTTCTATCGTCCGGTTTTCCAAAAAGACCTTCAGTTTCTCGGCAGGAATCATATCATCCAATGCGTCATAAAGCGGTCTTAGGTACGGATCTACTTTTTCCTTCAAATCACCTGGTAGGAACCCCAAGTTTTCGCCCGCTTCCACAGCTGGCCTTGTCAGAATAATGCGCCTTATTTCCTTGTTGCGCAGTGCACGAACAGCAAGTGCGACCGCGGTATATGTTTTACCGGTTCCAGCCGGGCCGATAGCGAACAAAATATCGTTTTTTATGATGCTTTCAACCATCCGCCGCTGGTTAGCTGTCCGTGCCTTGACCACAATACCATTAGGCCCGAAGACAATAGGCTCACCGCCGATATTGCTGCTTGCCACAGCATGATCCGCTTTCCTCGACACATCCGATGACGCCGGTGCTCCCAGTATGGTTTCCACATCGGTTAGGGTTAAGCTGTTATACTGCTCGACGTGGGCAATCACTTTGTCAAAACGCTCTTTAAACGCTGCAATCTCACGCCCGTCGCCCAGTATTTTCACTTCATTGCCCCTGGCAACAATCCTCAGTTTCGGAAATTGTTTTTTGAACACCTCGAAATGTTCATTTTGCGCTCCCCATAGTACAGCGGGATTCACATATTCTAAGGTAATATTTAACTCGCTCAAATTCTTCCCAGTTTGCTTTACGCTTTTCATGCTTTAAGCTTTATGCTGTAGGCTGTAAGCTCACCGCTTGCAGCCTATTGCCTAAGGCCTAGTCAAGTGCCGCCTTCAAATATAGCGATAAATTGCAATTCGTATCGCTGAAATTAAAAATCTACTTTGCAGACAATTTTAAAATGATACCAACTTTATCTAAGTTTGCATCGGTTGCAATCAAGGCGGGTATGGGTGTCATTACCTTAACAACAGATTTGGGGAATAAAGATTTTTATCAGGCTGCACTGAAGGGCAGCATCATTAGCCAATTTCCGGCAGTACAATTGGTCGATATTTCCCATGAGATCCCCCCTTTTGACATTCAATATGCGGCATTCGTATTAAAAAATGCCTATACATATTTTCCGGAAAACACCGTTCACCTTATCGGTATCGACTCTGTGTTCAATCAAAACACACGCTATTTGGCGTTAGCGTACAACGGTCACTTTTTTGTCGGAGCAGACAACGGTATTTTTTCACTGATATTGGATGGCCCGCCGACTGACGCTGTGGAACTTAATATCATTCAAGACTTAAAGTACCTGCATTTCCCGTTGACGGACATTTTTGCCAAGGCGGCATGCCACCTCGCAAAAGGCGGCAAGCTGACTGATATCGGCGATCCCGTAAATGCTGTGGTAGATCGTACCCTGGTACAACCTGTAGTTGAAAAAGACAGCTTGAGAGGCAGTGTTGTCTTCGTCGATTCGTTTGGCAACGTCATTAGCAACATCAGCAAAGAACTGTTTAACAAAGTGCAGCGTGGACGCAATTTTGTATTGTATTTTAGGCGCAATGAGACCATTGACCAGATGAGCTGGCATTACAACGAGGTACCTGAAGGTGAGAAGCTTTGTTTGTTCGGCATCAGCAATTACTTAGAAATAGCCATCAACAAAGGCAACGCAAGCGGGCTGCTCGGACTGCATAAGGGAGACATCATCCGCGTGGAATTTCGTAAATAATTTGACAGGGAAAAGTGATTGTAATGAGCGGTTTTTTGAATAGAATTATTATACGCATGTATAGACGGACAAGCGCTTGTTTTGCTTACCTCATGCCTACAAGCTGTAGCCTACTACTCATACTATTGGCCTTCGCACCGTCGTTTGCCCGGCAGCAAACGACAGACACGGTAGGGTACGAAAGTCAACGCCGAAAGGTAAACGAATTGTTGGCCCAGCGCAGCGAACGATTCGGCCAGTTCGATGAAAGCCTCAGAAGACGTACCGGAATTTTTGGCCTTAAAACCAAGAAAGACATGCAGGCCTCCATTGATATCCTAAAGCAGATTGTACTCATGGACAACGATATATTCTACGAAACAAAAACGTTGCTCGATTATAAGGAGTTTGAAAAATCGCAAATAGCTGAGCAAGCTTCCGAATATGACGGCCGTATTAATGGTTACATTAAGACAATTAGCAAGCTGCAGCAGCAACAAGAAGAACTCGCCAGTCAAATCAGCGCACTGGAAAAGACCAACCAATTATATGAAGGCCTGGTGATACTACTGGGACTAACGTTATTAGGTGGCGGTGCCTATGTTTTTATCAAACGCCAAAAATTGACGAAAACGTGATATGGCTAACGCATTATTGTCCATACTTTTGTGCCTATAGTTTTTATTTATAGGACATGGCAAGACAACGGTTAAATAGTGGGGATACGCCATCAGAGGATCTGCCCAAACCAAAACTCACCAAAACTACGCTTAGGAAAGCCGCCAAGTTGCTGGCCTACCTAAAACCTTATCGATTGAAATTCATCGTTGGTATGGTCTTTCTGTTTTTGTCGAGCCTAACCGCACTCACTTTCCCTGCGCTTCTGGGTGCCATGATTGATGCAGCCCAAGGCGAGCGAAGTTACGCTTGGATACCGGCAGATATCCGCACAATCGGCGCTGTTGCATTCGCCATCCTGTTCGTCCAGTCGGTGGTATCTTTTTTTCGGATACGCCTCTTTGTCGAGGTCGCTGAAAAGTCCCTAGCGGATATTCGCCGTGATTCCTATTATAAGCTAATCACGCTGCCGCTTGATTTCTTTGCCAACCGAAGAGTCGGTGAGTTAAATAGCCGCCTTTCGGCAGATTTGGCACAGATTCAGGATACGATGACGACGACCTTGGCCGAAATCATCAGGCAGATTATCTTGTTGAGCGGCGGTGTGTGCCTGCTATTTGTCGTCTCGGGCAAACTCACGCTACTTAACCTAAGCATTTTACCTATTCTCGTCGTGATTGCCGTCGTATTCGGGCGGTTTATCCGTAAATTATCACGTAAAGCGCAAGACAAACTTGCTGAATCAAACACGGTTGTGCAGGAAACGCTGCAGGGTATCAGCAATGTAAAGGCGTTCGTCAATGAAGCTTACGAAGCTGCCCGCTATTCCAAAGCGCTTCATGCTGTAGTCAAACTTGCCGTCAAGGGCGCCACATACCGCGGCATCTTTGCTTCTTTCATTATTTTCTGCCTCTTTGGTGCCGTGGTGGCGGTCATTTGGTATGGATCGGCCCTGGTAGCCACGGGCAATATTTCTGTGGGGGACCTCACTACCTATATTCTTTACTCGATATTCGTTGCTGGATCTATGGGCAGTTTCCCCGAACTATACGCCAACGTTCAAAAAGCAATAGGCGCCAGTGAGCGTGTCATCGAAATTTTAGACGAGCAGCAAGAAGACATCGGTTTATTGCAAGAGGAGAAAACCATCAAAAATCCAATAGCCGGAAGTGTTGCCTTCCAAAATGTAACGTTTGCTTATCCCTCTCGACGTGAAATCACCGTATTGAAAAACGTGTCATTCCACGCGCAAGCCGGCGAAAAAATTGCTATTGTAGGACCGAGCGGCACAGGCAAATCCACGATTGCTGCTTTGATATTGCAATTTTACAAACCCGATAGCGGTCATATCCTGTTTGATGACCGCGAAGCAAGCAGTTACCCATTGACCGATATCCGTCATCAAGTCGCCATTGTGCCACAGGACGTACTGCTCTTCGGCGGTACTATCCGCGAAAACATTGCCTATGGAAGGCTTGATGCTGATGCCGACGAGATCATTACGGCCGCTAAGCGGGCCAATGCCCATGATTTCATCATGGATTTCCCTGAAGGTTATGATACCTTGGTGGGTGAACGCGGCGTGAAATTGTCGGGCGGGCAGCGCCAGCGCATCGCCATTGCCCGAGCATTACTTAAAGATCCAGCCATCCTCATTCTTGATGAGGCTACATCATCATTGGATTCCGAATCCGAACGGCAAGTTCAGCAAGCCTTGGAAGAATTGATGAAAAACCGCACCTCCATCATTATTGCCCATCGCCTCTCCACAATTCGTGAAGCCGACCAAATTGTAGTGGTTGAATGCGGGCAGGTGGTCGCTTCCGGTACTCATCAAGAACTCATGGAAATGGGGGAAGGGTTGTACCATCACCTTTATAAACTTCAGCTCGCAGATAAATAGTCTATTAAAACTTTTTTTGTGTACCGTTGTTCTTAATTATAAAAACGGTGATAACGATAATAAAAGGACAACAAGATGAACACGAAAAACAGTATTGCTACGTATGCGTTGGTTGGGCTTGCAGCAGGTACCGTCGCTTGGTTGCTGCTAGGCACGAAGGAAGGCCGCAAACAATTGGATCGTGCAGGAGAAGGAATACGTGAGCTTACCCAATCCATTCGGAAAAGCACGAAAGAAGGCTTAAATAAAGCGTCAAAAATGGCCGATCGGGCTACGCGTGAAATCAACGATTTGGGTGCTCAAGCACGAAGCAAAGGCCAGTCGGCTATCCATAAGGCCGACCAATTGGCCAAGGAAGGTGTAGACAAAGCAGGCGATGCCGTAAAAACCGCTCAACATAAGGTGCAAGAAGAAATATAGTATCCGGTTCACCCGCAAAATACGCCGCGAATTGTATCTTTGCGGGAATGAGTCTGCTCAAAGAGGTCAAAGCCCTCATCCATAAGGATATCGTGTTGGAATGGCGTTCCAAATACGCCCTCAACGGTATTTTGCTTTATGTGGTATCCACGGTTTTTGTTTGCTATCAAGCATTTAAATCCGTGGATCCTACTACGTGGAATGCTCTGTTTTGGATTATTCTTCTGTTTGCTTCCGTCAACGCAATCAACAAAAGCTTCGTTCAAGAGAGTCGCGGCCGCCAATTGTACTACTACACATTAGCCAGCGCCAAAGCCGTAATCCTTTCAAAAATCATTTATAATATTCTGATGATGCTATTGTTGTCAGCGATAGCGTATCTCGTATATGGCATAATTTTCCGGAATCCGCTTGGTGATCCGGCGCTTTATTTGGTCACCGTATTATTGGGAAGCACTGGTTTCGCATGTGTTTTTACTATGGTTTCTGGTATTAGCGCCAAGGCAGGAAATAACAGCACGCTGATGGCGATACTTAGCTTCCCTATCATTATTCCGTTGCTTCTGGTGCTCATTAAAGTCTCTAAAAATGCGATGAATGGGTTGGATCGCAGCGCTAGTTATGATGAACTGGTTGTCCTTGTTGCCATCAACATGATGACAATTGCCATTTCTTTACTGTTATTTCCTTACCTTTGGCGAGATTGATTTGTAAGATCTTTGTTCAATATTAACGTTCGATGAAACACGCCTGGTGGAAGCTCCTTGGAATTCTGTTGCTGCTATATAGTATTATTATGGGCATACTGGGACCGGTACCTGCCCTTCCCATTGTACATGAAACCATCCGCAATGTGTATTTCCATGTCCCCATGTGGTTTGCGATGTTTACCCTCTATTCCATCTCGGTCATCTATAGTATCAAATACCTGTCTACAAGCAATCCGCAGGATGACTTGGTCGCAGTGGAAAGCGTCAATGTAGGTATTGTTTTTTGTATATTCGGACTGCTCAGCGGTATGTTGTGGGCTAATTTTACGTGGGGCGATCCCTGGCCCAATGATCCGAAGCTGAACGGCTCCGCTATTGCTACATTGATGTACCTGGCGTATTTAGTACTTCGCAATGCGTTGGAGGAAGAGCAAAAACGGGCGAAAATATCCGCCGTTTACAACGTGTTTGCTTTTCCTATCATGATTGTATTGATGTATATCCTACCTAAAACCACCGATTCCCTCCACCCTGGCGCCGGCGGGAATTCGGGATTCGGGCAGTTTGATCTTGACGGCTCCATGAAAGCCGTATTATACCCTGCGTCGTTGGGTTGGATACTTATCGGCATATGGTTAATGACCCTGCGCTATCGTATCCGCAGATTGGAATATAAGCATTATGCCGCAGTCGAATAAATGTTGGCATTATGACAATTATAAAACGATTAAACGAGAAAAATTGACAATGTTTATTGCAAAACAATATGAAAAAGATAATTCTTTCTTTGCTATTAGTTATCAATGGGTTAATATGTAGTTTTGCGCAATCGAACACCGGGGTTGAAATGGCCACGGGTTTACGTAGCTCAGGCAAGATTTATGTAGTGGTAGCCGTATTGGTGGTGCTCTTTTTAGGGCTGGCTGTTTACTTGTTTACCATCGACAGGAAACTTTCGCGTTTGGAAAAGCAACAAAAACACTAATGCATTCGCGAGACATCTTTAGGCTGCTTGTTTATTTAAACGTTACCAACTAATAATTAACTATTGTTATGGCTAAGTCAATAGCAAAAACAACGCAGGAACCCCATTTTTTTGACGACGTATCCGCCTTTTTTGATCATGCAGCGCAATTCACCAAGCATCCCCAGGGGTTGCTTAACCAGATCAAAGTGTGCAACAGCATTTATCGTTTTAGTTTCCCGTTCCGGAGAGGCGACACACTGGAAGTAATCAACGCGTGGCGCGTCGAACATTCGCAGCACATGTCGCCTACCAAAGGAGGTATTCGATATAGCGAAATAGTAAATGAAGACGAGGTGATGGCGCTCGCAGCCCTGATGACTTATAAATGTGCCATTGTCAACGTACCGTTTGGAGGCGCCAAAGGCGGAATAGCCATCAATCCCAAAAACTATTCGGTAGCTGAACTCGAAAATATTACCCGGCGATACACGGTTGAATTAATCAAAAAGAATTTTATCGGGCCGGCTATTGACGTGCCAGCGCCGGACTATGGAACCGGAGAGCGGGAAATGAGCTGGATCGCCGACACGTATACAACGATGAATCCGGGACAATTGGATTCGTTTGGCTGCGTGACAGGTAAGCCCCTGTCATTACACGGGATCAATGGCCGCAAAGCAGCTACCGGCAGGGGCGTAGCCATCGCCATACGCGAATGCGTAGACGTGGCTGAAGACATGAAGAAAATCGGCCTCACACCAGGTATCGCCGGCAAAAAAGTAATCGTACAGGGACTAGGTAATGTTGGATACAATACCGCCAAGGTACTAATGGAGTTTGGCGCCATCATCGTAGGGATATGCGAGTACGACGGCGCACTGTTTAATCCGGATGGATTAGACCCGGATGCCATCCTCGAACATCGCAAAAATACCGGCTCCATATTGGGCTACAAAAAGGCTACCCTTGAATTTCCGACATCTGCTGAAGGATTAGAGCAAGCTTGTGATATCTTGGTGCCGGCAGCGCTCGAAAACCAGTTGACTGAGGAAAATATTGGCCGAATTAAAGCCAAGATTATTGCCGAGGGTGCAAACGGCCCCACCACACCCGGCGCTGAAGCCGCATTCGTCAAAGCAGGCGGCATCATTATTCCCGATATGTATTGCAATGCCGGCGGTGTGACTGTGTCTTACTTCGAATGGTTGAAAAATTTGTCCCATGTAGCCTTTGGGCGTATGGATAAACGCTACGAGGAAATGGCAAACCTTAATTTGGTCAATACGGTCGAAGCTATCACGGGCAAATCGCTAACCCCGGCTCAGCGCATGACCATCGTGAAAGGCGCCGATGAATTGGAGCTGGTTAACTCCGGGTTAGAAGACACCATGATCCGTGCTTACCATGAAATCAGGGCCATAAAAAATTCCAATAACGCCATCGATACTTTACGGACCGCGGCCTTTGTAGGCGCAATTGACAAGATTGCCGCCTCTTACCAAAATTTAGGTATCTGGCCATAATACACTTCCGATGTGGACTATCCGAAACACCTCCTTTTTGGATAGTCCTTTTCCTTTTTCCTAGCCTTCTACATCACAACAGCCGCGTGCTGCGGTTTCTCGCCCCCTATTAAACAAGCAGCTATAGCCTGTTACGCAAATTTATTTACAAATGAAAAGTTAGGATTTTAATAAAAAAGACTTTAACTTTATTTCCGTAATCGCATGGTTATTCAATTAAACGGTCTTTCTACTTAAAAATAATGTAATACCAGTTACAGCTATGATAAGCGAAAAGCACTATTCGGCAGTGTTTGAGGCGTTGCCGACACCATGCTTAGTTCTGCTTCCAGACGCACCAGTATTTACTGTCGTCAATGCTAGCGATGCCTACTTAGCGCTGAGTGCTACTACGCGTGAGGAACTGGTTGGTAAAGGTTTTTTTGATATTTTCCCCTGTAACCCGTGCGTGGACAACAAATTATGGAAGGCTACGTTTGACCAGGTACTTACCGAAAAAAAACCAGGTAAACCGACGACTCAAAAATTTGCGTTTCCACTGGCCGGTTCACCTACCAACTTCGATATCAAATACCTTAATGTATCGAACGCCCCCGTGCTGGATGAACAAGGAGAAATCAAGCTTATTATCCGATCGATGACCGACGTAACCGATGCGAAACGTCATGAGCGGCTGTTAGAACAAACCCAACAAATGGCCCAATCGGGTAGTTGGGAAGTCAATATGATGCATAAGACTGTTGCCTTATCACGCCGGCTAAAAACGATTCTACAGGTCGATTCTTCATTTCAACCCGATTTTGAATCCGCCTTATCTTTTTTTGACTCAATAAGTCGCAAAAGCGTTGTAAGGGCGTTTCAAAAAACTAGCCGGCTCGGCACCCCTTTCCGGCTTACCCTTCCGTTCACCACCGCTAAGGGCCAGAAACGTTGGCTGTCTACCGTCGGTAAAGCCGACATGGTAAATGGTGTGTGTGTACGGATTTACGGGACTTCCAAAGATATCACCAAGAAGCGGAATACCGAAGAAGCACTGGTTTCTTCCGATCGGAATTTTCAAAACCTGATTCAAACGATTGACGGAATTGTGTGGGAAGCCAGCGTAGCGCCTTATGAACTGACATTTGTCAGCAAAAAGGCGGAAAGGATGCTGGGTTACACTGCCACAGACTGGTTTTCCGAACCCGATTTCTGGACGAAGCACGTCCACGAATCCGATCGGGAACGCGTGATTAAATACCATCGTCAGCAAACGAAAAAATTGGCGAACCATACCGTCGACTACCGGGCAGTAAAAAAAAATGGAGATATCGTTTGGGTGAAGAATGTCATATCAGTCATCACCAAGTCTGGCCAGCCGAGATGGCTGCGAGGAGTCATGGTCGATATCACCGAAACCAAGCGCCTTGCCGACCTTGACCGTCTCGAAAAAAACATATTGGAACTCATTGCTCGCCGGGATACGCCCATTAAATCGATACTCGCTGAATACCTGCTGGGTATTGAAGCGCTTTTCCAAGGCATTTATTGTTCGCTACACCGCGTACATGACGGGCGATTGCTTCACTTGGCTGCGCCTTCGTTACCGCAAGCGTATTCAGCAGCTATACACAACCGTACAATAGGCAACAATACCGGTTCCTGCGGCACCGCGGTCTATCTCAAAGCGCCGGTCATTGTCAGCGATATTGCTACTGATTCCAAATGGGAAAACATCCGGCATTTGCCCCTTGCCCATGGGTTCAAGGCTTGCTGGTCATATCCGATTATCGATTCGGATGGCCATGTGATGGCCGTCCTCGGTCTTTATTATAAACAGGTAAAGTCCCCGAATGCAGAAGAATCGGCTATCATCGAACGCACTGCGACACTGTTAAAGATGATCCTGGAAAACCGCAGGAACGCCGATCTGGCCCAGGAAGCGTCCGCCATGATTGATCAAGCACAGGAATTGGCGCGTTTTGGCAATTGGCAGTGGGATGCTGAAACCAACAAGGTGCGTTGGTCAAACGTACTGCGCGAGATCTATGGCTTTGCCAACACCAACTGTCGCCCAACCTTCCAAGGATACCTGGCCGTATTGCATGATGATGATAAGAACCGCATTGTAGACATCTTAAAACAAGTACATAAAACCGGTAATGACAGTGTCTTTGAAGAGCGTATCGTACGTCCTGACGGTGATACCCGGTATTTAAGAACATGGGTAAGAAGCATCGTCGATGAAGAGGGCGTGCCTGTCAAAATGATAGGTGCATGCCTTGATGTTACCGGAATGAAGCAGAAAGAGTTAAAACTGAAAGAAATGCACCATCAATTGGAGCAACATCTCCGAGAGGTGGAAGAATCCGAGGCCAAATACAGCAATTTATTCCACCTCAGCCCACAACCCATGTGGGTTTACGATTTGGAAACCCTTCGTTTTTTGGACGTCAACATCGCTGCAGTTAAGCACTATGGCTATAGCCGAGAGGAATTTCTAACCCTATCGATCAATGATATTAAACCTGCCCAAAAGCAATCAAAGCCAAAGGGGAATAACACATTCTCCAAAGAACATGATGAATTATTCAATCAAGATGTCTATATCCACCGCAAAAAAAATGGCGAAATCATTCATGTAGAAGTGCAACGCGCTGTTATTAATTTCCACGGTCGCGCTTCAGCACTTATCTTAGCACAGGACATCACTGAAAAGCTGAATCATATCGAGGCTATCGAAACGCAAAACAGGAAACTACAAGAAATTGCTTGGATGCAGTCGCATGTTGTACGGGCACCGTTGGCACGTATTATGGGACTCGTCGATTTGATTCAAAATTTTCCAGAATCCGGCATCGAAAATGAAGAATTACTAGACTCCATCTCCGGTTCAGCAATTGAGCTGGACGATATTTTAAAAGCAATCACAAACAAAGCTGAACAGATCAATTTCACCTAAAACCAACATTATACAATGGAGCTACATGTCATGGTAATTGATGATGATAAGATGTTTAACACGATGGCCAAGGTTTTGCTCAATAACACGGGCATCGCGAGGGAGCCAGAAATTTGTACAAGTGGTAAGGAAGCACTCATGCGATTAAAACAGCATATTTCTGCAGACAAGCGATTCCTGCTATTCCTTGACATCAATATGCCGGTCATGAGTGGATGGGACGTGCTGGACGCCTTGAGTTTATTGCCTTACCGTAATCAGATACGCGTGGTCATCGTCACATCATCGATTGACAAGGCTGACAAAGAACGAGCAATGACCTATGACCAGCTTGCCGGTTATCTCGTCAAACCGATAAAACGGGAAGATCTCTCCACCTTAAAATTCTCCAGGCACTTGACTCATTTTTTTGCAGACTGATTGCTATTTTTTTACTTTTCAACGTTTCAATGCTTCCCAAAGGATTTCTACGGGGTGATATGCCTTCCTACCTGTACCATCTTTGATTTGATGGCGACAACTGGTTCCCGGCGCAGCGATAATCACTTCGCCAGGCGTATCTCTTACCGCTGGGAGCAACACGAGCTCACCTATTTTCATAGACACGTTATAATGTTCCTTTTCATAACCGAACGAACCGGCCATACCGCAGCAACCAGATGGAATGGTTTCTACTTGGTATCCGCTAGGCAATGAAAGCACCTTTACGGTGGAATCTACCAAATGGAAAGCTTTTTGGTAGCAATGCGCATGCAGCTTAATTATCCGACTCTGGTCGGTAAAATAAGCTGAATCGATATTTCCCGCATTCATTTCTTGAAGGATAAATTCGTCGATGAGCAAGGCATGCTTTGCAAGGCGGGCAGCGTCTGCCACCCATTGTTCATCGACCAACTCCGGATATTCATCGCGAAATGTGAGGATAGCCGACGGCTCAATACCAATCAAAGGGGTGTCCGCCGTGATTACGTCCTTCAGGTACTGGACATTTCGGTTGGCGATAATTTTCGCCTTACGTACCAATCCTTTTGAAAGATACGTTCGTCCACTTTCCGTATGTTTGGCAAGCCGTACCTCATAGCCCAATGCCGTGAGCAAGTGGTATGCCGTTTGCCCGATATGTACATCATTGTAATCCGTGAATTCATCACAAAATAGATACACCTGCTTTTTCCACCTGGCAGGACGGTCACCGGACTGATTGACGCGCAGTTGCCGTTTGATCCACTTGTGTAACCTTACATGCCCCACTTCCGGCAACGATCGCCCTTGGGCGAAGCCAAGTGTTCCTTTAATCAAAGCAGCTAAAAGCTTACTATTTATCATGGCGTTGTAAATCCTGGGGAAATAGGAAGCCAGCCGCTGAGATCTCGTAAAATTGGCGATTACCTGTGCCCTGAACGGCGTGCCATTGGCATCGTAGTAATGCTGAAGAAATTCAGCCTTCATCTTGGCAATATCCACACCAGAAGGGCACTCTGTCTTACACCCCTTACAGCTTAGGCAAAGATCCATTACCTCCTTAATTTCCGGGTGATCAAATCGGTTGGCTTTGGGCGAACCGGTGAGAAATTGCCGCAGCATATTAGCCCGCGCACGGGTAGTGTCTTTTTCTTCTCGGGTGGCCATGTACGAGGGGCACATGGTGCCTCCGGCAATATGGGTTTTACGGCAGTCTCCAGATCCTGAACATTTTTCGGCTAACCGCAGGATACTCTCCTGCCTGCTGAAATCAAATACCGTTTCCACTTTTATCGTAGAAGGATCTTGTTCGTACCGCAGGAACTTGTCCATAGGCGGTGTATCGACAATTTTATGGGCATTGAAGACACCCTGCGGATCAAAAATAGCTTTCACTTGTTTCAATAATCCGTAAACCTCACTGCCCAATACAGCACCGATGAATTCACCGCGCAGCCGTCCATCTCCATGTTCTCCACTAAGCGAGCCGTTGTACTTTTTCACCAATTGAGCCGTCTCAGCAAGTACCGTTCGGAAGGTTTCTCGCCCTTCGGTGGTCTTTAGATTGATAAGCGGTTCTACGTGCAATTCACCGGCGCCGGCATGTGCATAATAGGAAGCTTTGAGGCCATGGCGTTCCAAAATACGCTGCAAATCTGTAATGTACGCTGGCAGATCTTCTGGAGATACCGCGCAATCCTCTATTAGGTTCACAGGTTGGATATCGCCCGGTAGATTACGTATAAGCCCTAAGCCAGCTTTGCGCACATCCCATACCAGGTTGGTCCGATGCCCCGTAATTAGAGGATAAGCATAACCTAAGCCTTTTGCCAACAAATCAGCGCTCAATGCTTCCGCTTTCCGTTGGACTTCAGCCAAGCTATTACCCCGGAATTCGACCATCAGCAGTGCTTCAGGATCACCTTCAATGAAAAATCGGTTATACTGGTACGTGGGATGGCCTTTGGTGAAATCCATGATGTACTTATCTACCAATTCGGAGGCTGCAGGATGATGTTGCAGTGCTATAATGTTGGCATGCAGCGATTCAATAAGCGTATGACAATGGATACACAGTAATCCCACCTCCTTAGGAGGCAATGGCAGGAGGCTAAGCTTGGCTTCGGTGAGGATACCCAGCGTCCCCTCTGACCCGGCAAGCAATTTGCAGAAATTGAACGGTTGCGAAGCGTCAATGAGCATATCCAACGCATACCCTGTATTCCGTCGGGTGAGTGATGGCCTGGGGTAACCTGTTTTGATAGCTCGCTGATTTGCAGGTATGGACAGCAAGTCTATGGTCTGGCGGTAGATCTGCCCTTCACGATTATCCAACACCAGTTTATTGAATAACGCCTGTTCATTCAGCGCTTCAAACACGACTTCCGAGCCATCGTCCAGTAGTACATTGGCTGATAGCAGATGACTGCGTGTATCGCCCCACACAATAGAATGTAAGCCGGAAGAATTGTTACCTATCATTCCTCCCACCATCGCCCTATTGGCAGTAGACGTCTCCGGGCCGAACATCAGGTTATAAGGGCGAAGATAAGCATTAAGGTCATCGCGTACAACGCCGGGTTGTACACGTACCCAACGTTCTTCTGGATTTACCTCTAATACACGATTGAAATACTTAGACATATCCACCACGATACCGTCGCCAACTACTTGCCCAGCCAACGAAGTGCCTGCCGTACGGGGAATGAGCGTAATCCCATGTCTGCGTGCAAACGCGATCAACTCCCGTAAGTCATCGGGATCTTTTGGAATAACGACGGCTAACGGACGTTCTTGGTATACCGAAGCGTCCGTAGAATAGGCTCTTAGTATGGCTTGGTGTTGGGCGCTGCCGTCGTAATAGAGCGGACCATTTAAGATGCCGCTCAATCTGGATAGCCCGTCATATATAGCTGCTGCGTTCATTTTCACGTGCTAAAGATACACATCACCAGTTAATTACGGGGCAACGGAAACGTTATTCCTTATGCCAGCCCCTACCTCATCGATGCTGATACAGCTTTTTCAAGGCAGGCACTTGCAAAAGTTCGCAATTTAATGCATCTTGTATTCGAATACTATCCAAGTTTACAAAAAACCATGATAACGCGAAGAGATTTCATTCGGAATGGGATATGGGTTACGTTGCCTTGTGTAAGTGTGCATGACCGTTTGCAACACTTCTTATCAGCGAGTGATTACCTTATGACGGTCAATGGACCAATATCACGCATGAAGGCTGGTTTTATATTGCCACATGAACATACCTTAGTTGATTTCATCGGTGCCGATCAAGTGAATCCAGCACGCTACGTCGAAGATGAGGTGTACGACACCGTATTGCCCTACCTGAAACAAGCGTATCTCTACGGAGCCCGGACTTTCGTCGACTGTACACCTCAATGGCTGGGCCGAAATGTAAAGTTATTACAACGGCTCTCAGACGCCTGCGGAATGCACATCATTACAAATACAGGATACTATGGTGCCGCCAAAGAGAAATACCTCCCTCCCCATGCCTACACGGAGTCTGCTGAGCAGTTGGCCGCACGATGGACAACTGAATGGAGGGAGGGCATCGGCGAGACGCCGATTAGACCTGGGATTATCAAAACAGGGGTCGACAATTATCCATTATCGGCAACACAGCAAAAGCTAATCCGAGCGGCTGCGCTCGCCCATCTGGAAACTGGATTAACTATATTTGTGCACACCGGAGACGGAAAGGCTGCACTTGAACAGCTAACGATCATCGAAGATATAGGCGTAAAGGCCGATGCCTGGGTATGGACGCATGCACAAAATGAAGCAGACAGGGCCATACACATTCAGGCCGCAAAGGCGGGCGGGTGGATTGCCTTTGACGGCTTATATCCGCAACTGACGGACCGTTACTTGGCGTTTTTGATTGACATGAAAAAGCAACACCTTTTGCATCGGATTTTATTATCACACGATGCCGGCTGGTATCAGGTAGGGACTCCGCGCGGCGGCGCTTTCCGTCCGTATGTTTCCGTGTTCACCGATCTCATTCCTGCCCTGAAAAAAGCACAGTTTACCGACAACGAGCTGACGCTGCTCTTTAAAACCAATCCGGCTAACGCATTAGCGGTAAAAGTCCGAAAAGTCTAGTGAAAAAAACTACGCCAAGTTGAGCATACGGCTGGTCATTTCCTGGGCGATAAGCACCCATATATCGGCAAGTATGAATGGTCTCATCTATGAAACGATTGGCGTCCGTTGGCATTGATAAAGCAAGGGTTGGATGCATCTGTAGCTAACATTTAAATAAAAAAACAAAATCGCCAAAAATCACCTATTTTTAGCCCATGAAAGCACGGATTTCTTGGTTATTATTTCTTTCAGCCGCCTCCATATGCTGCGGGCAGTTGGCTATCGGACAAACAATTTATTTTCCGCCACCGTCTGCATGGCAACGCCAATCTCCCGCGCAGCTTGGGCTGAATGCTGCGGCGATTGACCAAGCGGTCGAGTTTGCTACGGGACACGAGGCAAAGACCGTGCGCGAAGGCTTGTTGGCGCAAATCCACAGCTTTGGCCGGGAACCGTTGAGTGATCCGATTGGACCGTTGAAAGATCGCGGCGGAGCAACCGGACTGATCATTTACAAAGGATATATCGTAGCAGAATGGGGGAATCCGTCGCGCGTGGATATGACGCATAGCGTAACGAAGAGCTTTCTATCTACCGTCGTAGGGCTGGCGGTCGACCGTCATCTGATTGGCAGTACCTTAGACACAATCGCTCACGCTATACCGCCCATAGAAATTTTTGGCCCTGGAGGCAATACACCTCCTGAGTTCATATACCCGTTTGAATCGAAACATAACCGTAAGCTGACGTGGGAGGTCATGCTGAGACAAACAAGCGATTGGGAGGGCACACTATGGGACAAGCCCGATTGGGCAGACAGACCACAAGGCAATATTGATGAGTGGAAAACCCGAGATCGTCACGAGCCTGGTGCGGTATGGAAATACAACGATGTAAGGGTCAATGCACTGGCCCTGGCGGCAACCACCATCTGGCGAAGACCACTCCCCGATGTCTTAAAGGAATACATCATGGATCCGATTGGTGCATCCAATACTTGGCACTGGACAGGATATCACAATTCATGGGTTGTGCTCAATGGGCAGGTTATTCAATCAGTAAGTGGCGGAGGGCACTGGGGAGGCGGCCTATTCATCAATGCATACGACATGGCCAGGTTCGGCTTGCTCACACTACACCATGGCAATTGGAACGGCAAACAACTCATCAGTCAGCAGTGGATCAAGCAGGCATTGACACCAACGGCAGCCAATACAGGCTACGGCTATATGAACTGGTTTTTGAATACGGACAAAAAACTACTTCCTTCTGCCCCTGAAACCTCGTGGGTACACATCGGCAACGGCACCAATATGATCTACTGCGATCCCGAACATGATCTGGTCGTGGTAGCCCGCTGGATTGAAAATAAGGAAATGGATGGCCTGATCCGCAATGTACTCGAAGCATTACAAAAGTAAGCGCCGTGTTTTTTTTCACAACGGCAAACAATTTATCGCTTTCGCTGTCTACGATACAAAGTTAAACTTAAGTGTCAAGATATGAAGGCAAAAACATATGCTTTGCTGGCAATGGTAATGTTGTCATTCACATTCGGCGTACCGGTATCGGCAAAGATAACCGATGAGCATCCGAGCAAGACAATGGATAAGACGGAGGCTGCTACGGCAACAAAACTCGCTGAGATGCGGGCCCGGGTGGCTGAAATCAAAGCCATGGATAAAACAAACCTGAGCAAGGAGGAACGTAAATCCCTTAAAAAAGAGCTTCGTGACATGAACAAAAAGGCGCGTGCACTTGGCTCTGGCGGAGTTTACCTGTCCGTAGGCGCTATCATTCTAATCATTTTGGCGCTCATACTGATCCTTTAAGCCACGCAAGCGCGTGAAAGTATTAGCCGATCCAGCCTGCGTAAAGACGGGCATCTCCATGAGCATCGTCCTCTGAACCAACAAAAAGCATCGTGCACAACAAAAATCCCCGTTCCAGCTATGGACGGGGATTCGCCACAATAAGTTAAGCGTAAACAATTTACTGGTTCGAGTTTGCTACAACGATTGAAAATATGCATCTTTACGCGGTACCGTGTTCGTGATGTGCTGAAAGACTTGGGCGGATTATTAGTTAGTCATAAAACGTTGAAACTTGTCATTTTCGAATTTAAATCTTGCCGAACCACTATTACAGGCGCTGAAGGTTTCAGGCTACCATCTACCTACCCCTATCCAACAACAAGCCATTCCGATCATCCTTAGAAAAATCGACGTACTCGCCTGTGCTCAGACCGGCACTGGCAAAACAGCTGCATTTGCCCTGCCGATTATCCAGCATTTGCTTGAATACGCACCAAACATGCCATCAAATGGGCCAATGGCACTTATTGTCGCCCCCACACGGGAACTAGCCATCCAAATAGACGAAAACATAGCAGCATATACACGCTTCACCCATATCAGTCATACCGTGGTGTTCGGCGGTGTATCGATAAATAACCAAATCAGTGAACTGAAAAAAAAGCCTGAGATGCTTGTGGCCACCCCAGGACGCCTGCTTGACTTGATTGCGCAACAGGAACTTTCGTTGCAAAACGTCGCTTTTTTTGTGCTGGATGAAGCAGACCAGATGCTCGATATGGGCTTTATTAAGGAAGTCAGAAAGATTATCAAACTTATCCCGGCTAACCGCCATACATCGCTATTCTCAGCAACCATGCCCACTGACATCATAAAGCTTGCGAATACGATGCTGAGAAACCCACAACAGATTGCTGTGACGCCGGTCGCCTCAACGGTAGATAAAATCTCACAAGTAGTCTACCCAGTGGAAAAACCGGATAAAGCTAACCTGCTGATTCACTTAATCAAAAAAGAAGCTGCCGATACCAACATACTCGTTTTTTCAAGGACGAAATTTGGAGCCGATAGAATTGCTAAAAAGTTAAAGAAAAACGGCATTTCTGCGGGCGCCATTCATGGCGACAAGAAACAACAAACACGGCAAAACACACTTTCAGCATTCAAAGCCGGAAAAATTCAGGCATTGGTAGCTACCGACATCGCTGCTCGGGGCATCGATATCGAGCGTCTTCAACTGGTGGTTAACTACGATTTGCCTAACGAGCCGGAAACGTATGTGCATCGCATAGGACGGACAGGCCGGGCGGGCGAAAGCGGCCGGGCCTTCTCATTCTGCGCGCCCGAAGAGTTAGAATACCTATCGCAAATTATTCGATTGACGAAACAGCAGATTCCATTGGATGTCGATCATCCCTTTGTGACAGCTACTAAGGCCATACAAGACGAACAACTTGATAAACCAATACCTCTAAAACCGAAGAAAAGAAAAAAACGCAGGCGGCCAAAAACTCATACGCCGGTCTAGCGAGGGCATCGGTAATTTGAGCGGCCCTTACCTTGATGTATGCGACCACAATGGGAAAGCGAAGCGCAGGACTCTTGATCTATCGGTATAAATCGGAATTACAAGTATTTCTGGTCCATCCGGGCGGATCTTTTTTTGCCAAGAAAGACGACGGCGCGTGGACTATACCGAAAGGAGAATACGGAGATGATGAGGAACCGTTTCATGCTGCGGTGCGCGAATTTGAAGAAGAAACAGGCATAGCACCGGCCATAGACAGCCCCGTTCCATTGCCCGCGGTAAAGCAAAAGGGAGGCAAAGTCGTTATGGCTTGGGCAGGACAATATGATATTGACCCGTCGGTAGTGGTAAGCAATACCTTCGCCTTGGAATGGCCACCCAAGTCGGGCAGTATGTGTACATTTCCAGAGATAGATAAAGCTGGGTGGTTTTCACTTGAAGAAGCACGCAAAAAAATCAATACGGCGCAAGTAATATGGCTGGACTATTTACAGGCCCTTCAACAAGCTTAAAATCATAAGTCTGACGGCTGCGCATCATCTGAAGAAGGGGCAGCGAATAGCTTTAACTGGGCATCGATTGTTTTTTCTCTGCGCACACCGTCTTGTTTCTCAAGATTAGACACCCCCACTCCAAGCAGGCGTATTTTCCGCCCCCGTAAATCCACTTTACCGATGATGCGCTTCACGATGTGAAAAAGGCTTCCTTCATCATTCACCGGCTCTTGGAGCGTGTGACTACGTGTCATCAGGCTAAAATCATGGAATTTGAACTTAACCGTAATCGTACGTCCCTTCAACTGCGCGCCTTGTAAGCGGGAGACCAGCTTAACCGTGAGTCGTCCCAATTCAGCCAACATGTCATCGACAGCCGTAAGATCCTGCTGGTAAGTATCCTCCACACTTACCGACTTTGCCTCCCGATGGGGCTGCACTTCTCGATGATCTATTCCCCGAACAATCTGATAATAAAACCGCCCGGGTTTGCCGAAGTAGTGTATCAGCTCGGCTTCAGAAAGTTTCTTGAGGTCAGCCCCTATATTGAACCCCATCGCTTTCATCTTGGCAGCGGTGACCTTGCCCACACCGAAAAATCTTTCCACCGGTAATTCTTCCATAAAGGCCTCTATTTTTGAAGGGCCAATAAACGTAAGGCCATCTGGCTTTTGCATATCTGACGCAATCTTCGCCACAAATTTATTGATAGAAACACCCGCAGATGCGGTCAGTTGCAACTCTTCCCGGATAGCTTGTTTTATCCGTTTAGCGATAACGAGCGCAGATCCTATCCCTTGTTTATCATCGGTGACATCCAAATAAGCTTCATCCAATGACAGCGGTTCGACAATGTCGGTATACCGATGGAAGATTTCACGAATATGCCGGGACGCCGCTTTATATGCATCAAACCGGGGATAAACAAACAGCGCATCCGGACAAAGGCGTTGAGCGACTTTAGAGGGCATAGCTGACCGGACACCATAGCTGCGCGCTTCATAACTTGCGGTAGCTACGACTCCTCCACGCCCTTCTGGCAAACCACCGACAATAAGCGGTTTCCCCCGATATTCGGGGAAATCGCGCTGTTCTACCGAAGCGTAAAACGCATCCATGTCAACGTGAATGATCTTACGTTGCCTCCTCATATTTCGCATGTTGCCGTGTGTAGGCAAGGTAGCAAATTTTATAACACGCGATGGAATTTCCACCCAATTATTTGTTAAATTTGATACGACACTTATATAAATAGCGGGATATGCCATCAAAAGAATCATTTCGGATAAACGGTGAAAATCTGCTTAAGAAGATAAAAGAACTGATTGCGGAAGGAAACATCCGCAAAATTACCATCTCAGACAAAGCAGGAAAGGAGATCATGAGCTTTCCGCTCACCGTGGGGGTAGTAGGCACAATTGTAGCCCCCCTCTTCGCAGCAATAGGTGCGCTCGCCGCATTGATTGGCGAATGCTCAATTACCGTAGAACGGGAAGACGCTACGGGCGATGATAGCAACAACCAAGCGCCTTAGCGTCCGGTGGGATTGAATTTATTGAAAATCAATCAGAAAATTAATCCGTCACTAACATTCAGGTAATGTCGGCACCTTTACTTTGCAGGTAATATGGCATACCTGTTGGAAATAACGATTTGCGCCACCATCCTTTGCTTAGGCGGATTGTTGTATTTATTTGCCAAGTACATCGATGTACGGTTTGAAGACAGGGAAGATTGTTAATACACTACGTATGAATAAACGGGATGTAGACCTTGTCATCTTGTCTGATGTACACCTCGGCACTTATGGCTGCCACGCCAAGGAACTCTTGCGCTACCTCAAAAGCATTAAACCAAAGCAGCTGCTACTCAACGGCGACATTATCGATGTCTGGCAATTCAGCAAACGCTATTGGCCCGAGTCACACATGAAGGTCGTTCGGAAAATTCTTAAATTTGTAGCCGAAGGAGTGCCGGTAACCTACCTGACAGGTAATCACGACGAGATGCTCCGCAAATTTACGGACTTCCAGTTAGGTTCGCTCACGTTGACCAACAAGCTCTCGCTACCTATCGGCAAAAAACGAGCTTGGATCTTCCATGGCGACATCTTCGATGTAACCATGCAACATTCCAAATGGCTCGCACGCTTAGGAGCCATCGGATATGATAGCCTCATCTTGCTAAACAGTTTCGTCAACTGGATGCTCACCAAACTGGGCAAGGAAAAGATGAGCTTATCTAAGCGGATAAAAAACAGCATAAAAAACGCCGTCAAATTCATCAACGATTTTGAGGTAACGGCCGCCGAACTGGCTATTGAAAAGGGATACGAGTATGTCATTTGCGGCCACATTCACCAGCCTGAAATCCGACAAATCGAAACTGAAAAGGGTACGGTCACTTACCTCAACTCCGGCGACTGGGTAGAAAACCTGACAGCATTGGAATACCATAAAGGCACTTGGCAGATATACCGCTATCACGCTGCGGACTACCCGCTGTCCGACTTGGCTGACCTGGACGCGGACACCTCGGAGAACGACGACCTAAACGGCAAGCTCGACATCAAACGGCTACTCGACCTATTCAAATCTGAACCTGCTGTTTAGGTGCAGAAATTGGCGCGGCCGACTATTTATCCAATGTCAGCATCAAATATCCAATCCGTCTTCTTATTATTGTAGCGTGGAAGTGGCGCTTGCAATATGATTAATCAGTTTCGGAAATATACGCCTTTAAATATATTTTTATTGTCGGTTGTAGGGCTCGTCCTATGCCTGGGCGTGTTTACGCACTTACCTGAGAACTTAATGCCTGTATTCTTTGAGCCGGCAATAAGTAATTTCACCGGCAAACTGTCTGCCGAAAACATCTCACCCCAAGCGAATGTTATCATTACGTTAGTGCTTACTATTGCACAGGCCCTGTTCATCAATAAGGTGGTGAACCACTTCAATTTGGTAGGTCGGCCTAGTTTTTTGGCAGCATTGATGTTTATGACACTTGCCAGCCTGATATTACCCTTTTTAGTACTGTCTCCCATTTTAATTTGCAACTTTCTCAGCATTTGGATGCTTGACAAACTACTCAGTATTTATCGGCGTACCGAAATAAAGCCTTTGATGTTTGATTTGGGTATGATTGTGGCGCTGGGTAGTTTGGTTTATTTTCCGTTCATCATCATGTTGTTATTGCTCTGGTGCAGTCTAATCATTTTCCGCCCATTCAATTGGCGCGAGTGGTTAGCACCTCCCATTGGTTTTGCTACCGTATATTTCCTATTGGGGGTGGTGTATCTGTGGTTTGACCGGATGGACGCATTCTACGAAATCTGGCTTCCATTAACTTATGCTTTTCCCACTTCTATACACATAGACATTTACGACTACTTAGTGCTGCTTCCCGTAGTAATCATCATGATATTATTTATTCTTTCCTTGCGACAGAATCTCTTCAAAAGCGTTGTACATATACGCAAGTCCTTCCAGCTATTATTCTGCATGTTTATCCTGTCCATTATTTCTTTTTACCTCAATGCAGATCTAGCAGCAAACCACTTCCTACTCGCTGTACCGCCAATAGCCATATACATGACCTATTATTTTAATTATGCAGCCACGCGATGGTTTTATGAAAGCGTATTTGCACTGTTATTGCTGACTATTATTTATTTTCAGTTTTTCTGACCTGTTTACATCCAATCTAACCAATTTACAAACAGGGTTTTAACCTTTTTTAACAAAAAGGATGTCCCGTGACAACTAAAAATTAGATAGCTTTGCATACTTTTTCAGCGGATAGGCCACCCTGTGGACGCAGGTTTGACCAACAGACAGTATATTACTTAGTTACCGCATTATTTATAGATTGTATCATTTAACATATTCACATGAAGTTCGGTGTGGTTATATTTCCGGGTTCTAACTGCGATGAGGATATCATTTACGTTTTAGAACACATAATGGGGCAAGAGGTGGTGCGCCTGTGGCACAAAGACCATGATTTGCAGGGGGCCGAATTTATTGTATTGCCGGGTGGATTTTCCTACGGGGATTATCTCCGTTCAGGGGCGATAGCGCGTTTTTCTCCAATTATGCAGGAAATCATCGCCTATGCCAACAAAGGTGGTTATCTGTTAGGTATTTGCAATGGCTTCCAGATCCTCGCCGAGGCCGGGCTGGTTCCCGGTGCACTGCTGCACAACAAACAACGGAAGTTTATCTGCGAGAATGTTTACCTGAAGGCGCAAACATCAAATTCCCTAATTACGGCACAATTGGATCTTGACCGAGCCTATAAAATTCCCGTCGCTCATGGTGAGGGCAATTATTTCGTTGACACCGACACCTTGAAGTCGTTAAACGACAACGATCAGGTATTGTTCCGTTATTGTGATGCTGCCGGCAATATCACTGAGGCGGCGAACCCCAATGGTTCTATAGCCAACATAGCGGGCGTGTGCAACCGGGCACGTAATGTATTCGGTATGATGCCACATCCGGAGCGCGCCGCAGATTGCGTATTGGGAAATGAGGACGGATTAGGCATTTTTGAATCTATCCTTCATACTGCACTATCGTAACTAAGTTTATTTATGCAGCACCGCATCCCGAAGCACTCTCATCGTACCATGCATCATATTCTGAAAGTTGTTATTCTCTCCGTTTTTTTCCTGACCTCTACCTTGGTGTATGCGCAGCGCTCAACCACCAGTTCGCCGTATTCTCGATTTGGATTGGGAGAAATTCGCGGTGACCTTTTGCCACAGACCCGTGCCATGGGCGGTATCGCTACTGGCGTCCGCTACCAAAGCGGTTATGGAAATATCAACGTCGCCAATCCTGCCGCGTATTCTGCCCTTCAATTTACTACTGTAGACGTAGGCGTCTTTGGCAATATTACGCAATTAAGCAGGAACCAACGCGCTGAGAACTCTTACAATTTTTCACTAAGCCACATTAATTTCGGTATCCCACTGGGCCGTCCGGGTGGTCTGAGCTTCGGTATCATGCCGTTTTCCGACGTTGGCTTTAGCTATGCAATCCCTGGTGCAATTGACACCACGGCCATCCGTACCGTATATGCCGGAGCAGGTGGCACGACAAAAGCCTACTTGGGGTATGGCATCGCTATCAACAACAATTTCAGTGTCGGTGCAAATGTCTCTTATATCTTCGGCACATTGGAAAGTATCAATTCGGTCGAATTCCCCAACGACATAGGCGCTTTACATGTACGACAAGACAGTACGCAATATGTAAATGGCTTCAGTTTTGACTATGGCGCCCAGTACTTCCAACTCTTGGGCAATAACGTAAGCCTTACTGTCGGGTACGCTGGTACGGCTGGCACGCCGCTGAACACCCAAGCCTCACGCGTGATCACGCGTACGCCTACGAGCGTTGAAGATGACTTTGAAAACCTGCCCTTAGACTCCATTCATACGTATGAAGGCCAAAAGCAGCGGATCACCATGCCAATGAAACATAGCGTTGGATTCAGCATCGCTAAAGGCAATAAGTGGATGGTGGGAGGAGATGTCAATTACGCAAAATGGAGCAGCTACCGTATCGGTGATCATAATCCAGCGCTCTCCGATAGCTATGGCTTCGCTGTTGGCGGCCAAATTACTCCTGACATCACGTCTGTGAGCTACTTCAATGTCATCGACTACCGGCTGGGGTTTAAATATAATAAGTCATACATCAACATTGAAAACCAAGATATCAAGCAGATGGCACTGACCGTAGGTTTTGGCTTTCCTTTGCCATCGCTGTTTGGAGGTGCATTTTACAAAATCAACTTTTCTTCTGAGCTGGGTCAGCGAGGTACACTCTCGAACAATCTTGTGCGCGAACGCTATATCAATTTTAATTTAGGATTTACCCTGAATGAGCGTTGGTTTCAACGCAGGCGTTATGACTAATACAAATTCTCATGATGGCAGATCATGAACGTGTTGAGTAATAATATTTTACATGTTGCAGCTGCCACGCTTACCGTGGCGGCGGTATTGACTTCATGCGAAACGGACCTGAAAGAGGTTGATCGTATCGCGGCGATTCAAGCCGAGGAACCGGTGGATATATCACAGGGCGTAACCGTCGTCTATAGTGATTCGGCTAAAGTCAAAGCAAGGATGACCGCCCCGGAAATGCGACACTACAATGTAAAAGAGCCGTATTACGAATTCCAAAAAGGCGTAACCATCATTTTCTTTGACGACATCGGCAAAGAAACCCAGCGTATTACGTCGGACTATGCCATCCAAAAAGAGGTGCAAGAACTCACCGAGTTCAGGGGTAATGTCGTGATTACGCGGGCAGACGGGTCAATCATTAAAACAGAGGAACTCATCTACGACCAGAAAGCAAATATATTTTACAACCACGTATCCATTGAAGCGTATTTCAAGGACGGGCGCGGAAACTTCATGGGTTCTTCTTTTCAATCAGACGGCAATTTTGAAAACATCGAGGTACAGAACTCAACGGGATTGTACATATTTGAGGAAGGGCAGGGTCCAACATTTCGGTAACGACCAGTGCTCCAAATCCCTTAACAGCTGCGAATGAGATGATTTATTGAAGTTTTTATTCTTTTTTTGATAAAAGTCGTATCTTGCGCCTCATTTTGAAAAAGGCGGGGGACAACCACCTGAAAACAAGATTTGACATAATAAATAACAGCTTAACAGAAACAGTTTTATACAGGCTATGGGATTAATGAATTATTTGCGCAACCGTGCGGGAGTGATTATCGTTGTTTTTATCGGTTTCGCGATTTTTGCGTTTTTGTTGGGAGACGTAATTAACTATGGGACACCATTTTGGGCGCGCCATCAAAACCAAGTTGGCAGTATTAATGGTGAATCTATCGACATTAATGAATTCAATGCGCAAGTAGACCAGACCTCAGAGATGTTTCGTCAACAAATGGGAGGAGGTACACTGAGTCCGCAGATGAGATCATGGGCCGTACAACAGGTATGGGGCCAATACCTTAATCGCGAGTTATTGAAGCGTGAGGTGGAACGAATCGGACTTGCTGTAGGACGGACTGAATTGAATGACCTTGTACAGGGCGACAATCCAGCTATGCAAATCCAACAAGCTTTCCGAAACCCGCAAACCGGGCAATTTGACCGCGCTCAACTTACCTCCTTCATTTCTCAGGTAGGTACACTTCCGCAAGGCCACGAGGCTCACGGTCAATGGGAGGCTTTATTGCAAAATGTCATTGACGAACGGTTAAGTGCTAAGTATACCAACCTGATAAACAACAGCATTTATATAACTTCACTGGAAGCTACTGAAGAGTACAATCAACGAAACAAGTTGGCTAATTTTGAGTATGTGCTTTTGGACTACGACAGTGTAGCGGACAGCGCTGTAACCGTTACTGAGCAAGATTATAAGGAATATTACAACGAAAACAAAGGTGTATTTAAGAACCCTGAAGAAACCCGTAGCCTTGAATTTGTTGTCTTCGATGCAAGTCCAACTGCGCAGGATACCGCACGGGTACGAACAACCATCGACGAGTTGAAAGCGCAACTCGCCGAATCCACTACAGATTCCTTGTTCGCTGCAGTCAATTCAGACACCAAATATCCATACATCTTTCGTAAACAAGGCGAATTCACGCCTGCACTAGATACATTGGTGTTTAATGCACCGTTGGGCACCGTAGTTGGCCCCGTACTTTCCAACGGCCGGTTTGAAATTGCCAAAATAGTGGAGACGAAGGTTGGCCCTGATTCGGTAAAAGCCAGCCACATTCTGCTTAACCCGGCGACAGAGGGCGGAACGGACCGCGCAAAAGCGAAGGCAGACTCCATTAAAGGACTCATTGAAAAAGGCGAGAGCTTTGCTGCATTGGCGGTACAGTTCAGCGTTGACGAAGGAAGCAAAATTAACGGCGGGGAACTCGGCACGTTTGGACGGGGTCAGATGGTCCCTGCTTTTGAAAACGCCGCTTTTGATGCTCGCAAAGGAGACGTTGTCATAGCTACGTCTCAATTCGGCATCCATATCGTCAAAGTAGAGGACCAAATAGGCTCATCCCGTGTGGTGAAAGCCGCCATCATTGACAAACAAATCAATAGTGGCCGGGAGACGATGGATGCCGCTTATAGTAAAGCTAACCAATTTTTCGGAGCGCTCCGTTCAAACAATTTTCAGGAGACCGCTACACAGCAAGGGCTATCCGTATTGAAGGCCAATGATATCACGGCGATGGAAACGATGTTGAGCGGCACTGAAGTACCCCGTGAGCTTGTTCGTTGGGCATTTGAGGCTGACAAGGGCGATGTTACGGACAAAGTGTACGAATCTGACACAAAATATATCGTCGCGCGGGTCACTGATATTCACAAGAAGGGCCAATTGCCGCTGGAGGCTGTCAAAAGCGATATCGAAAGCGTAGTACGCAACCGGGTAAAAGCCAAGAAGCTGATCGCCCAAGCAACGGAAGCTGCCAACGGCGCCACTAGCCTTGCTCAAATTGGCCAGAAATTAGGTAAGACACCTACGCTGGCGGAGAACATTGTATTCGCAAACCCAGTAATACCAGGAGTAGCGCAGGAAAATGCCGTTGTTGGTACCGTCTTTGGATTACAACCTAAGCAGCCTTCCAAGCCCATAAGAGGCTCCCAAGGGGTGTATATTGTTGAGGTCACCGGATTTGTCAATCCAGCTGCTCCGACTGATTTGAGTGCTCAAAAGCGCCAAATGACACAGTCGCTGGCTCAGCGCACCTGGTCGCTAGCGTTCCGTGCGCTGCAAGATAAAGCTGATATTGAGGACAACCGAGCGAGGTTCTTTTAGTAAGTCTGCATCGAACGTTATTTTTCGTAACTTTGTATCCGGATAGCGGCAGACGTTATCCGGATTTTTTATGATTATGGAAATACAGGAAACTATCGTCAATAAAGTTGCTCAAAGTGGCTTGGTCACCGTAGACCTTGCTCATTTTGCTCCCCAGGGCGATCGGGTGCTCTACGATATCAAAGACAATTTATTTCATGGACTCATCCTGCGGGAAAAGGATTTCAGGGAGTTTGTCAAAACCCATGATTGGGCGCAATATACGGGAAAATATGTGGCCATTACCTGTACGGCGGATGCGATTGTTCCGACATGGGCCTATATGCTATTGGCTAACCGTCTGGCACCTTATGCTGAAGAGGTTGTTTTTGGGGATCTCGCCACGATGGAAACCCTGCTATATGAAAGAGCATTAGCACATGTAGACATGGAAGTATACCGGGACCAGCGTGTGGTGGTCAAAGGGTGTGGTGATATCGAGGTTCCCGAATCGGCCTTTGTCAAATTTACCGCTATGTTGAGTAAAGTCGCGAAAAGTATCATGTATGGCGAACCGTGTTCTACCGTACCGGTATTTAAGCGTAAGGCGTAAACGTATGGTTAAAAGCGGCATTTTATTTGTAAGGAATAGCGCATGAAGAGAACGCTCGCCTTTATCTGCTTTTGCTTTGGCGTGGCGCTGTTTGCCAATGCGCAATCTCTCCCCTATCTAAAAGAATCTGCTTTCAAAGCAGGAGAGGAGCTCCGTTACCGGCTACGCTATGGCGTGATATCTGCCGCTACCGGTACGTTGACTGTTGAAGATTCAAAAATCAAATTCAGCAGCCCTCACAGTTTTCACCTTTCGGCAAGGGGGCGTACATCCAATGCATTCAGCATTTTTTACACGGTAGATAACCGGTATGATTCATATATCGATTCCCGAACGTTTTTACCGCATTATTATACAGAAAATATTCGGGAAGGTAATTATCGCCGCACAGATATCGTCCGTTTCGACCATCGGAATCGCACAGTACAGGGAAATAAGGGAACATTCAAAAGCGAATCCGCCCAGACATTCGATTTGCTTTCTGCTTATTACTTCTCGCGAAACCTGGACTTATCCAACGTCAAACCCGGGCAATCATTTACCATGACCTATTTCCTGAATGATGAAATTGCCACGCTTGGTATTGAATACGTTGGTATTGAGAGCGTGAAAACACCGTTAGGCACGCTCGAATGTTTGAAATTCAGCCCCGAAATCACTCCCGGAAGAATATTCAGGAAAGATAGCCGGCTGTATTTATGGGTCACCAACGATGGGAACCGCATCCCGGTAAAAGCACAAGTGGAAATATTGATAGGCTCCGTTACGTTGGAGCTGAGCGAGGCCACAGGATTGAAGTATCCATTAGGACAAAAAGTGCAGGGTGTATCCAAATAAAGTGAATCGACCATGATGATTGAAGTAGGCTCCGTATTGGTCAGTGAAGAATTGGTTAAAGAAGAATTTGTATGCAACCTGAGCAAGTGCCGCGGTGCATGTTGCGTGGAAGGCGACGCTGGTGCTCCGTTGCAAGAAGACGAATTGGCTGTACTGGACGGTATTTATCCCAAGGTGAAACCTTATATGACGAAAAAGGGCATTGCCGCGGTCGAAGAATTCGGCACGCACGTCGTCGACGCCGACGGCGATCTCACGACACCTTGTGTAGATGGCCATAAAGAATGCGCCTATGTGACTTGGGAAAACGGCATCACCAAATGTGCTATTGAAAAGGCGTACGAAAAAGGGGAAATCAGTTGGAAAAAACCTATTTCCTGCCACCTCTACCCTATCCGTACTACGGCATACCCTGAGTTTGACGTACTGCACTATGACCGCTGGCACATTTGCCAACCAGCTTGTGCCCTTGGCCGGGAACTCCAGATGCCCGTGTATACGTTTCTGAAAGACCCGCTTATCCGCAAATATGGCCAGGAATGGTATGACGAGTTGGAAGAATCGGTAGCCCTGCTATAGGTTATGAAAATATCTTAGTATCTTGCGCCGGTTTTTAATCAACAGGTTTTATCCGTGGCTGCCGACCGTTTTACATGCTCAAACTAAGCGAAATACAGAAACCCATTGCCGCCGAATTGGCAATTTTCGAGGACAAATTCAAAGAATCGATGCGCAGTTCGGTTCCTTTGCTCGATCGTATCACGCATTATATTGTCAAACGAAAAGGCAAACAAATGCGCCCCATGTTTGTCTTTTTTTCGGCAGGGCTCTGCGGGGCCATCAACGACGCCACACACCGGGGAGCTGCGTTGGTTGAGCTTTTGCATACCGCAACGCTGGTGCATGACGACGTAGTGGATAATGCCAATGTACGGCGGGGTTTTTTCTCAGTAA
Source organism: Parapedobacter sp. ISTM3 (assembly GCF_016533505.1). Taxonomy (NCBI): domain Bacteria; kingdom Pseudomonadati; phylum Bacteroidota; class Sphingobacteriia; order Sphingobacteriales; family Sphingobacteriaceae; genus Parapedobacter; species Parapedobacter sp. ISTM3. Next base: position 235,830 of record NZ_JAENGN010000008.1, read on the forward strand.
ACGCATTGTGGAAAAACAAGATTGCCGTGCTCGTGGGTGACTTTTTGCTGGCCAAAGGACTGTCGCTCTCTATCCGCAACAGCGATTTTAAATTGCTCGAAATCGTTACCCATGCCGTTGAACAAATGAGCGAAGGCGAACTGCTCCAGATTGAAAAAGCCAGACGCATGGATATAGAAGAACCCGTGTATTTCGAGGTTATCCGGCAAAAGACCGCCTCCCTGATTGCTTCATGCTGTGCATGCGGCGCAGCGTCGGCAGGTTCCGATGGTTCAACCGTCAATAAAATGCACTTGTTCGGCGAAAAGGTAGGCATAGCCTTCCAAATTAAGGATGACCTTTTTGACTTTGGGATTGATGACGTAGGAAAGCCGTTGGGAAATGATATTAAAGAAAAAAAGATCACCCTACCGTTGATTTATGCATTGAAACAAGTAAGCAAGTCTGAAAAGCGTTATATCATCAATTTAGTAAAAAATCACAACGAAGATCATCAAAAGGTGAACGAAGTGATCGCCTTTGTCAAAGCCAATGGCGGCATGGAATATGCTACTTCGCAAATGCTGACCTATCAACAGGAAGCCTTTGACATCCTCGCCCAGTTCCCGTCCAGTCCATATCGAGACGGGTTGGAGCAACTTGTAAGATACACAACTGAACGAAATAAATAACCATGAGTCACGAAATCCTGTTCTTTGGAGGTTTTCTACTTTTTATCATACTAATGCTGGCCATAGACCTGGGCCTCTTCAGTAAAAGTAATAAACCGGTGAGCTTTAGACAAGCTGCGATAATGAGTGCGATATGGGTGACCTTTGCCCTCGGCTTCTACGTGGTTTTACGGATATGGGGCTACGAACTCCATGATATCCAAGATTTCGATCGGTTAACGGAGATAACAAAACGACACCTCCATAATATCCGGTTGATACCAGGTGATTTTGAAACCAGCCTTGCGTTGTATAATAAGAACCTTGCGCTCGAGTACATCACCGGATACGTGGTAGAATACGCCTTATCAGTAGACAACATCTTTGTCATGGTATTGATTTTTACTTCTTTCGGGGTGCCGGCACAGTATTACCATAAGGTATTGGTTTGGGGCATCATTGGTGCTATCGTGCTGCGCTTCCTGTTTATTTTTTTGGGGGCGGCGTTGATTAGCCAGTTTGGATGGATCCTTTACCTTTTTGGCTTCTTCCTGGTCTACACCGGAATTAACATGTTTTTACATCGCAGCGAAGAGGAAGAAATTGATCCCAAAAACCACAAGGTGGTCAAATTTGCTTCTAGGTATTTTTCCGTGTATCCTACATTCGTCGGCGGCAAATTCTTTCACAGGGAAAACGGGAAAAAATACATCACGCCACTCTTTTTGGTGCTATTGGTCATCGAGTTTACCGACTTGATATTTGCTGTAGATTCCATTCCGGCTATTTTTGCCGTCACGAAAGATCCCTATATTGTCTTTTTCTCCAACATTTTTGCCATTCTGGGATTACGTTCCATGTTTTTCCTGCTGGTCAATATTATCCACAAATTCCATTACCTAAAAACTGGGCTTTCCTTTCTCCTGGTGTTTATCGGTGCGAAGATGCTGCTCCATCACTGGCTTGACGACTGGGGTTTCACCACTTCTCATTCACTGATTATCATCATTTCGATATTAGCCGTCAGCGTGGTCGCATCACTTATTTTTCCTAAAAAAGAAAAGCAACACCCTAAAAATGAAGCTGGAAAGAACGCGTTTTAAAGTAAAATCGTACATTCGTGCGTCAAAGCTAATCAAACACATGCGTATCAGTTATATAATGAAAAAAGGCAGCTTTACCTTGCTGCTATTCACCTGCCTGCTTAGCAGACATAATTTATTTGCACAGCAACAGGCTGACTTGGAAACGGCATTCAGGCAGATTAATGCCGAAGTGTTGAGCCATTCCGAGGCTTATGTCCGTCTTGGTGAGTCGATACAACAAATCGGCCACCGCCTCACCGGCTCACCCAATGGCGCCAAAGCCGAGCAATATGTGTTTGACTTGCTTAAAGCCTACGGATTTGAAGAGGTGGCTTTTCAACCATTCGCCATCAACGGCTGGGCCCGTGAAAGTCTCGATCTGCGAGTAGGGTCGCCAGGAAATCTGCAACCGGTAAAAGCAGTCGCATTGGCCAGCACGCCTGTGTCCGCCCAGGTCTCTGGCGAACTGGTGGATATGGGCAATGGATTGGAGAGTGACTATGCAGCCAATCCGGAGCGGGCTCAGGGAAAGATCGTCCTTGCGGCACTACATTTGCTTCCCAATTCACCCCAGGGCACTAAAAACCTACACCGATCTTCCAAAGCTGCGCTTGCCATAAAATATGGAGCCAAGGGCATCATTCTATTTAATAGTGTGGCCGGTGGCACGTTACTCACTGGGACAGCCTCCATTACCGGAGACCTGCTGACTATTCCCGCACTATGCGTTGGACTTGAAGAGGGCAATAGGCTCAAAGCCCGCATTGCCGAAGGCCGGCAGGAGGCGACCATCGAGATGAAGAATAAAGCAGGCAAGATGCAAGCCCGCAATGTAATCGCCCGGATTACCGGCAGCGAATTGCCCAATGAGAAAATCGTAGTGGGCGGCCATTTGGATAGCTGGGATCTCTCCCCAGGCGCGGTAGACAATGGTTTAGGAGCTTTTTCGGTACTTGATATGGCACGGACGTTTATGGCTTTGGGTATCAAACCGAAGCGCACTATCGAATTTGTGCTGTTCATGGGTGAGGAACAGGGACTACTTGGCTCAAAGGCCTATGTTCAACAGGCTATGAGCAATGGCACACTCGACCAAATCCGTTTCATGCTCAATTTTGACATGACCAACGACCCAAAGGGCTTTTATGCAACACTTGAGGGAAACAGGGCGCTATTTGAAGAAATCGGCCATAGCGCAGCTCGGATTGACACAACGTTTAAAGGTACGTTTTCAGCTACCGCTGGACTTTACAGCGACCACCAGCCGTTTATGTTGCAAGGCATTCCCACAGGAGGGGCAGACGGCAGCACATTAAGTCGCGAAGCACTCAATTGCTACCATGCGGATTGTGACGTCTTTGAGTTGGTAAACGAACAGCAGATGAAAAACACGGTGCGGTTTTGCAGTATGCTGGTATATGGTTTGGCCAATACCAATGAAATCCCGGTCAAGCGACTTTCTGATGCTGAAGTCAAGCAATTGATGGTCGACAACAACCTGGAAGAGGCGTTACGTTTAGGAGGAGACTGGCGCTGGGACTGAAGTAACAGTAAGCGTTAAGCTTACTGCCTTAAAACAGTATATCCCTTATCGCGGGCGTCCTGTCAAATACACGTTTAGCGTAAGTACACAACGGCATAACGCGAAGACCGTTTTCCCGTGCAAAAGACACGCCCGCCATCACCAATTGCTTGCCTACTCCTTTACCTGAAAAGTCAGGATTCACCTCGGTGTGATCAATGATAAACTTATTGCTGCCCGCCCAAGTATAAGTCATAAGACCGACTTCCTCGCCATCAATGATTGCCCTGAATAGGCCTTTTTTGCCGTTATCGTCCCGTTGAATTTCCATGTTGTTATATATATTTATACATTGCCAGCATCATTCCATATGTCACTCAACATAAGGTGTCCCCGTATTCTGGAATAGAAAGGCCCACTTGTCTGCCTGTTCGGCAATGACCATGGCCGTCGGTTTGCCCGCCCCATGCCCTGCTTTGGTTTCAATACGGATCAATACCGGATTTGATCCCGCATGGTATGCTTGCAGGCGCGCCGCAAATTTAAAGGAATGAGCAGGCACGACACGATCGTCATGATCTGCCGTAGTAACAAGCGTAGCAGGATAGGCCGTACCTTCCCTTAGCGCGTGGTAAGGTGAATACGCATAGAGATACCTGAACATCTCCTCATTATCGTCGGCCGTACCATAATCGTACGCCCAACCTGCGCCTGCCGTAAATTTGTGATAACGCAGCATGTCCATCACGCCCACAGCAGGGAAAGCCACCTTAAATAGTTCAGGCCGTTGTGTCATAGCAGCCCCCACAAGCAGCCCGCCATTCGAACCGCCTGCAATGCCAAGTTTTTCCGGCAATGTGTATTTTTCGCTGATCAAGTATTCGGCCGCCGCAATAAAATCATCAAATACATTTTGCTTTTGGAGCTTAGTGCCTGCAAGGTGCCATTTCTCGCCATACTCACCACCGCCCCTCAGGTTGGCCACGGCATATACACCACCCTGTTCGAGAAGAATAATGTTTGAAGTACTGAATGACGGCGTAAGACTGATGTTGAAGCCACCGTATCCATACAGTAAGGTTGGATTATTACCATCCAATTCCAGCCCTTTTTTGTGGGTGATGATCATGGGCACCTCGGTTCCATCCTTGGACGTATAAAACACCTGTTTGGACTCATATTGGGTTGGATCGAAATCCACTCCCGAAGCTTTATATAATGTCGATTTGCCCGATGCGATATCATACTTAAAAATCGTGGGCGGATACACGTAAGAAGTAAACGAATAATACAGTTCCTTATCTTCCGCCTTAGCGCCAAACCCGCCAACCGACCCCACATCCGGCAATTCGATGGTGCGCTCCAGCTTACCGGTCCGATCATATTGCTGCACCAAAGATGTCGCATCCTTGAGGTAATGTGCAAATAGCTTGCCACCGCCGGTCCTTGGGCTAAGTACGTTATCCGTTTCTGCAATCAAATCCACCCACTTTTCAGGTCGGGGATCCTCCGCATTTACCGTGACGATTTTCCCATTCGGCGCATTAAGGTTAGTGTAAATAAACAACTTATTGCCGTCATTATCGATAACGGCATGGTCTTTTTCGAAATTATCTACCACATTTACTATTGGGCTTTCCGGTTTGGATAGATCCTGAATATACAACTCCCCTCCACTCGTTGTATTCGCTGCCGAAATAACGAGAAACCGCTCATCCTCTGTTAGGTATCCGCCGACATAACGTCGTGGCGTGCTGGATGCTCCAAAAATGAGTATATCTTCGTTTTGGGGTGTATTAAGCCGGTGGAAATACAGCTTATGCTGGTCGGTAATACCAGAAAGTGTGCTTCCGTCCTTCGGCTTGTCGTAGCTGCTGTAGTAGAATCCTTCATTACCCCGCCAGGCAAGGCCGCTAAACTTCACATCGACCAAGGTGTCGCCAATTACGGTTTTATCGTCTGCCCGAATCGCTACGACCTTCGTCCAATCGGACCCGCCCTCCGAAATTTGGTAAGCAACCAAGCTTCCATCTTTGCTGAATGCGATACCAGCTAAAGAAGTTGTGCCGTCTGTCGAAAACTTATTGGGATCAAGGAAAACCTCTACTTCGCCGTCTTCCCCTTTTTGGCGATACAGAACACTTTGGTTTTGCAAGCCGTCGTTTTTATAAAAATAAGTATAATCCCCTTCCCTGAACGGTGCAGAGAATTTTTCATAGTTCCATAGTCTCTCCAACCGTTTATAAATTGCATCACGGTAGGGAATCTGTTTGAGATAATTATTCGTGACTTCATTCTCTGCATCCACCCAAGTTTTCGTATCGGCGGCAGTATCATTTTCGAGCCAACGGTACGGATCAGGCACTGGGACACCAAAATGATTAGTTACCACATCGCCTTTTCTAGTCTCCGGATAGGGTAGTAATGTAATCGCTGGGGCAGGATCAATGGTCTTTTGGTTTTGACAGGCTGTCACCAGTGTGGCCAGCACAAGGATGTTGACGTTTTTGTTCATACGGAATGGTTTAAATCCATCGTGGATTCCTTTACTACAAACGTAGATAAATTGTGCTTGATTTGCAAATAGCGGGCGGCATTCCGGCATACGGAAGCCCGCGATTGATCTTTTTGCGTTTGAATCCATTTTTAGCTATGTTTGGCTGCACATGGCGATACGCGACAAGATATATTTTGCTTCAGATTTCCACCTAGGCGCTCATCCCCGTTCGACGACGCGCGAACGAGAATCCAGGATTGTCCGTTGGCTGGATGCCATCAAAGCCGATGCAGACGAACTTTATCTGATGGGCGATATCTTCGACTTTTGGTTTGAGTATGCCACCGTGGTGCCCAAGGGCTATATTCGGTTTCTTGGCAAGCTAGCTGAACTCGCCGATCTGGGTATCAAAATCACGCTCTTTAAAGGAAACCACGACATGTGGATGTTTGGCTATTTAAAACACGAGATCGGAGTTGAAATCATAGACAACGAGTTAATTATAGAACGGAACGGCAAAACATTTTACATGCACCATGGCGACGGATTAGGTCCCGGCGATAACAAGTACAAACTACTGAAGAGAATATTCAGAAGCAAAGCATGCCAATGGCTTTTTGCACGGCTGCATCCCAATCTGGGAATAGGTATCGCCCAGCGATGGTCTGCCCACAGCCGTGCCGCTTCCGGAACCGATGAAGTATTTCTCGGGGAAGACAACGAGTGGTTGATTGTATATGCCAAGTCCATCCTTGCGAATCGGCACTACGACTATTTTGTCTTTGGCCACCGCCACCTGCCTTTAGAGGTTGACTTACCCAACGGCAGCAGGTATGTAAACCTCGGCGAATGGATAAACCACAATACCTATGCGGTATTTGATGGTGAAAGATTGGAATTAAAAAAATGGCTAACCTCATCGCTATAATTGTATATTATGAATTGGATCATCTTAATTATTGCCGGGCTTTTTGAAGTGGGCTTTACGGCAAGCCTCGGCAAAGCGAAGACAACAACTGGCATGGAGTCCGTTTGGTGGTATGGCAGCTTTGCCCTTTGCCTTACCTTAAGCATGGCCCTATTAATACGGGCTACCCAAACGCTGCCGCTCGGCACGGCCTACGCCGTGTGGACCGGTATTGGAGCGGTGGGCACCGTGTTGGTCGGAATCATATTCTTTAAAGAACCAGCTACACTATGGCGACTGGTGTTTATCACTACCCTTATCGGTTCCATCGTGGGGCTTAAGGCAGTATCACCGCATTAAGTCTGGCATCCCGCCGATTTTTCATCCATTAAAAAAACCGGTAAAAAAGCGTACTTTTGTACACATTTTTGTGATTTCGTTTCCCGGCCCTCGTTGCACTGTTGGGGTGAAGCAGGAGCTAAGGCGAAGCGCAAGCACCAAACACATTACGTATGTTAGAAAAGTTAAAAGCCATAAAAGATCGTTGGGAAGAGGTAGAGCGCGAACTAAGCAGTCCTGAAGCCATCAACGACATGAAACGGTTTGCTCAGCTCAATAAAGAATACAAGGATTTGGGAAGAATCGTAGAGCAGTATCATATCTATAAGAATATGGTCAGCAACATCGACACCAATAAGGATATCCTTGCCAATGAGAAAGACCAGGAGCTGCGCGAAATGGCTAAGGAAGAGCTGGATATTCTTTTGGAGCAAAAAGAGGCGAAGGAAGAAGAGATTCGTTTGATGCTCATCCCGAAAGATCCGGAAGACGCTAAAAATGCCATCCTTGAAATCCGCGGCGGCACTGGGGGCGATGAAGCAGCGCTATTTGCCGGCGACCTCTACCGCATGTATACTCGCTATTTCGAAAAGAAAGGATGGCGTGCAGAAGTCATGGATGTAACCGAAGGTACTGCGGGTGGTTACAAGGAGGTGATCCTGAAAGTAACTGGCGAGGATGTCTATGGACAACTAAAATATGAATCTGGTGTACATCGGGTACAACGTGTGCCGGATACAGAAACCCAAGGGCGTGTGCACACATCTGCCGCGTCAGTAGCTGTACTTCCTGAAGCGGAGGAAGTGGATGTAGAAATCAATCCAGCGGATATTGAGATGCAGACATCTCGATCAGGCGGCGCAGGCGGTCAGAATGTAAATAAGGTAGAAACCAAGGTACAGCTCACTCATAAACCTACGGGCATTGTTGTCGTTTGCCAAGTGGAGCGCTCGCAACTGGCGAACCGTGAATTGGCCATGGAAATGCTGCGTTCAAAACTGTATGAGCTTGAAGTGCAGAAAAAACACGGCGATATTGCCGCTAAACGCAAAACCATGGTCTCCACCGGCGACCGTTCTGCAAAAATCCGGACATACAATTTTCCACAGGGTCGGGTTACCGAACACCGCATAGGGCTGACGATGTACAACCTTCCAGCCATCATGGATGGTGATATTCAGGAGGTTATTGATGCGCTTCAATTTGCAGAAAATGCAGAGAAAATGAAGGAGGGGGCAACGCTCTAATTATTTTAAAAAAAATGTTTGCAAATAGAGAAAACACGCTATATTTGCAGTCCCAAACGGGAAGTAGGTCTGGTAGTTCAGCTGGTTAGAATACATGCCTGTCACGCATGGGGTCGCGGGTTCGAGTCCCGTCCAGACCGCCGAAAAACAAAAAAGGGTATCCAAAACGGATGCCCTTTTTGTTTTCGAACATGAACCGAAATCGTACCTTTGTTTAACCAACGAACACCAAGAAGGTAAAAATATAGACAGACAGATGAAACCGTTCCTTATCTTAAGTGTTTTATTCGTGGCGGTAGCCTGCAACAACACACAACCCTCCGAGCAAATGAAATACAACACAACAGGCAGTATCGAACGACTTGATTCCGCATTGGACGCTATCATTGACACCGATGCAAAGGCTGAAATCATTGCGGAAGGCTTCGATTGGAGCGAAGGGCCGCTGTGGGTAGAAAGCGAACAAATGCTGTTGTTTTCAGACGTACCAACCAACACCGTTTATAAATGGACGGAAGAAAACGGCACGGAAGTTTACTTGCGGCCCAGCGGCTATACCGGGTCGAAGCCCAATCTGAGCAAAGAACCCGGCAGTAACGGCCTACTGCTGGATAACGAAGGGAGCCTTGTTCTTTGCCAACACGGCGATCGGCGGATGGCCAGAATGAACGCAAGACTAGACCAGCCCGAAGCTACGTTTACAACATTGGCCGACACCTACAACGGCAAGCGCTTCAATAGTCCGAACGATGCGGTATATAACCATGCTGGCGACCTGTTTTTTACTGACCCTCCTTATGGACTGCCAGCGCAAAATGACGACGACCCAGCTAAAGAAATTCCCTTTAACGGCGTATACAAAGTAAAGCCGAATGGTGAAGTGATCCTATTGGCCGATAGCATCACAAGGCCGAACGGAATCGCGTTTTTTCCCGATCAAAAAAAATTGCTGGTCGCTTGTTCCGACCCCAATGCGGCCAACTGGTATGTACTTGATGCTGAAGATAATACACTGGAATCGCCCACTTTATTTTATAGTGCTACTGATGAACGGGATGGATTGAAAGGCCTTCCCGACGGGCTGAAGATTAATAAAAACGGGACCGTATTTGCGAGCGGTCCCGGGGGCATATGGATATTCAACTCAGCGGGAAAAGTACTCGGAAAAATAAAATTAGATGAAGCAGCATCCAATGTGGCCTTATCTGCCGATGAAAAAACCGTCTACGTGACCAACGACATGTACGTCCTACGGATCAAACTGAAACCCTAAAAAATATAATCCGTACTCAAAAAGTTGGAGTTATGTTCCCGGACAATGGCATTAAACAGGTGTTTATTAGGCTTCGTTACTTTAGTCGCTACCAATGAACGTATCGAGAATGACCGCAAGGCATCAAATACCGATAGCGTACCTTCCGCACTGTCTTTCCTGCCTGTAAACGGAAAGACGTCGGGTCCCCGCTGCGCCTGACAGTTGATGTTCACGCGGCTGACAAGGTTTACAAAAGAATCGATGAGTTTGGCCACTTCAACCGGATCTTCGCTGAATATGCTTACCTGCATACCGTGCGAAGCATTTACCTGGTATTTGATAGGTTCTTCGATGCCATCAAAAGGCACTACGGGAATCACAGGGCCAAATTGTTCTTCATGATATAGTCTCATCTTTTCATTGACGGGATACACCACGGCGGGAAATACAAAGGAGGCCTGGGTATACCCACCGTTTTCATTAACTACGTGAGCACCTTTAGCCAACGCATCGTCAATACACCCACGGAGATAAGCCGGTTTGTTCGGTTCAGGAAGGGGAGTGATTTTCACATCTTTCTCCCATGGCAATCCCGGCTTCAGCGCTGACACAGCGGCATTCAGCTTTTCGACAAACTTGGCTGCTATTTCTTTCTGAACAAATATTAGTTTCAGTGCAGTGCAACGTTGCCCGTTGAAGGAAAGTGCACCTAATATGCATTCGCTTACCGCTACATCGATGTCTGCATGTCTAGTCACAATTGCAGCATTTTTTGCATCGAGACTCAATATCGCACGTAGGCGGTTTACTTTTGGATGCAATTTTTTAAGTCCGTTGGCCACCTTGCTTGATCCGATGAAGGCCAGCACACTGACCTTGCCACTTTCCATGATTGGTCGAATAATTTCGGAGCCCTTGCCGTACAACGTGTTCACCGTTCCTTTTGGAAACGCTTCCTTAAACGCCTTAAGTAGTGGATAATGGGCTAAAACACCGTGCTTAGGCAACTTAAAGAGTATGGTGTTGCCCATGATAAGCGCCGGTATAAGCGTTGTAAATATTTCGTTCAGTGGATAATTGAACGGCCCCATGCTTAACACCACCCCCAACGGAGCCCGTCTTATCTGGGCAATGGTACCCTCAGCTTGTTGAAAGCGTGACGACTCCCGGTCCAGATCTTTCAATGCGTCAATCGTATCGTTTATGTAATCAACCGTACGATCAAATTCCTTGGCTGCATCTGGTAGTGTTTTTCCGATTTCCCACATCAACAGTTTGACAACCACGTCACGTTGCTGTACCATAAGGTAGACGAATTGCTGCATGCATTGAATCCGCCCTTCCACTGACATCGTCGGCCATTGACCAAGCCCGTTATCATACGCGGCAAAAGCGGCGTCCAGCGCTTCTAAAGCTTCCTTTGGACTAGTATCCGGTACACTACCCAATAATTTCCGTTCAAGTCCATTCGAAGTAGGAATACATACCGGAGAATAAATATTCGTAACAGCACCGTCCCAGGGCACTAGCTTTCCATTTAATAAATATTCCCGCTGATGAATTTCAGGGACAATGTATGCTTCCGGTATGCTGTTTTCATCTTTGAATATTCCAGACAGCGTACCCCCAGTGACGTGTTGTTGTTCCATAGTTTTATGAATCTGTTAAAAGAACCCGCTATTTAAACGACATATTCAAATTTAAAGAATTTATTCGTCCGGCGGTACTGTTTTGTCTAACGGACATTTGTCGCCGGTCGCTATGCTATCGCTTTTGGGTGGGTCTTCAACTGAACAACGTTCGTATACCGGGCTCTTCACAGCTCAATACCCATGCCAACGGCCGGGCTGACCAAGGGTATTGACAGGAAATCCATTACTTCGATATTCCCCTAGGGGTACGTGTATAGCTTCTTCCTGATGATTAATACCACCGAGGCTCCCTATCGGGAAGAAGCACCAACCTGGGCTACGAGTGACTCTTCATTTTATCCGTACGCGTCCTTAAGAGCTGAATCACTTTATCTGATGCCTGTTTAAACGCCACATCAATGTTGTCTGCCGTCGCCGTTACGGCTTCAGGGTTCAAGCCCTTGATGCGCACTTCTATCGTACAACGTTTGTCGTTACTCCCCTGTTTGCCGCTATTTTCATCAGCCAGAAAGACTTCAAGACGGGTAACAAATTCGGCAAAATGTGATAGCGAATCATTCAAACTCGTCGTAATCTTGCTGATAAAACTTTCGCTTACCTCGATGTTTTTGTCAGAATTAACTTGTATAGTCATAACTTGTTTTTTTGCGATAATACAAATAAGAATTTTAATCGATGTCACCATTTTTCATGATAACGTCAAAAAGTCAACCAAAACCCTTCTTCAGATCAACACCCAAACGTTGATGCGCGAAAGTTCATTAAAAATGAGCACCATCGCATATCGTAAACAAACAATCTTTATCTTCGTCCTGTTAGACATTTTATATGCTACTGCCCATAGGAGACGAAAATCACGACCGGAGATCATTCCCCTTCATCAATTATTTACTGATTGGCATAAACATTTTTGTTTTTGTCTTTTTCCAAGGTTTCGGTTATAATATCCAGTTCACGTTTTCCTATGCCACTATCCCTGCAGAGATATTGACAGGAAAAGACATTGTTACGGAAAGCCAGCTCGTCGTTGACCCGATTTCGGGCACGTCTTTTGAAATGCCCGGATTGCAACGCACCGATATACCGGTATTTTTGACACTCATTACAGCCATGTTTATGCATGGGGGTATAGGGCATTTGGCCGGAAACATGCTCTACCTTTGGATATGTGGAGACAATGTAGAGGATAGACTTGGCCATTTCAGGTACTTGATTTTCTATTTGTTATGCGGTATTCTGAGCGGCCTAAGCCATGTATTCACCACCCTGTTTTTTGGTCAGAATCTATTGACCCCATGTTTAGGTGCGTCAGGGGCAATCTCGGCCGTCCTTGCGGGTTATATGGTACTTTTTCCTCGTAAACGCATCACCATTTGGATGTTTTTCCTGGTCTTTTCTGTCCCAGCTATTGTAGCGATTGGCTTATGGTTTTTGTTTCAGGTCAGCAATGGCCTCGGCGCTTTAGGCGGCGAGCAAGCCGGAGGCGTAGCCTATGCCGCTCATATCGGCGGTTTCATCGCGGGATTATTGTTGGTCAATCGGTTCAGGAAGCGCATTACTTATGCTCGTGCCTGAACTACGCCGGCACATAGCCCCCAGAGACAGTGGTCATACTCGCTATTACCAACGTGACGGCGACAGTTCCGTTTAAGCTGCCATGTCCCTCAAAATATCGATGGCCTGATTGATATCAGGCACATGCTCAAAGGCAATGCGGAGAGCGCCCTTTACTTCTTTCAGGTTGCAAATGGTAGGGTTTTGTTGCACGAACTGGAGCACCTTACCAAAGCGGTCACTTTCGAAATAGCCGGGATTGGTAGCAAAGTAACCCCGCAGCAAATTGCTTTTGTAGGAGATTTTCTCCAATCCAATTTCCCGGCCCAACCATTGGAGGCGCAAGGTATTGAGCAATTCTTCCACTTGGCGTGGTACTGGTCCAAAACGGTCCCGAAGCGACTGCTTGAATGCATCGAGCTGCTGCTCGTTTTCCAATTTAGCAATTTCGTTGTACAGATTATAGCGCTCGGCGACATTGGTCACATACTCATCCGGAATAAGCACCTCCAGATCGGTATCAATTTGAGTAAACGGCACGAACTCGCGCGGCTTTACGTCATCGAACAAATCCGAAAACTCGTCATCTTTCAACTCCTGTATTGCCTCATCCAATATCTTATGATACATTTCAAACCCAATTTCGGCGATGAACCCACTTTGTTCAGCCCCCAGCAGGTTGCCACTGCCTCGGATATCGAGGTCGCGCATGGCTACGTTGAAGCCACTGCCCAACTCGGAAAACTCCTCAATCGCACTGAGTCGCTTATATGCCTCCGAAGTAAGCGTGGAAAGCGGCGGGCTCAGCAGGTAACAAAACGCTTTCTTATTGGTACGCCCTACACGGCCACGCATCTGGTGCAAATCGCTTAAGCCAAACATATGGGCATGGTTGATGATGATCGTATTGGCGTTGGGGATATCCAGCCCGGCCTCAATGATGGTAGTAGCTACCAGCACGTCGTAGTTGTGATTGATAAATTTGAGCATTACATCTTCCAGGGCATCGCCTTCCAGCTGCCCGTGAGCCACGCCTACACGGGCATCAGGCACCAGTTTCTTGATGAGATTGCCCAACTGCGGCAGGTCAGCCACGCGGTTGTGGATGAAAAATACTTGCCCGCCACGTTCAATTTCATAAGACACGGCTTCCTGTATCAAGGTCTCATTAAAAACGTGCAGCTCAGTCTGCACCGGTTGCCTGTTAGGCGGCGGGGTATTGATGATACTCAAGTCGCGTGCACCCATTAGCGAAAAATGCAACGTACGTGGTATAGGTGTGGCGGTAAGTGTGAGCGCATCCACATTTGCACGAAGTTGCTTGAGCTTCTCTTTGACGCCTACCCCGAACTTTTGTTCTTCGTCCACGATCATTAAGCCGAGATCCTTAAATTTGACATCCTTGCTCACCAAGCGATGCGTACCGATGATAATATCCAGTTTACCATCGGCCAGCCGGGCCAAAGTTTCCTTGATCTCTTTGGTAGTCTTAAACCGGTTGATATAGTCAATCGTGCACGGAAAGCCCTTAAGCCGCTCGGAAAATGTACGGTAATGCTGCATAGCCAAAATCGTCGTCGGTACGAGTACCGCCACCTGTTTGCTATCCGCTACGGCTTTAAATGCTGCTCTAATGGCGACCTCCGTCTTGCCGAAGCCCACATCACCACACACTAATCGATCCATCGGGTGGGGCGATTCCATGTCACGCTTCACATCTGCCGTTGCCTTCTCTTGGTCGGGCGTATCTTCATAGATAAAAGACGCTTCCAACTCGGTCTGCAAGTAGGTATCAGGGCTAAAGGCGTTGCCGGTCTGTGCCTTGCGCTGGGCGTAAAGCTTAATTAGATCCCGCGCGATGTCCTTAACTTTTTTTTTAGTGGTTTTCTTGAGCTTGTCCCACGTATCAGTCCCCAATTTGTTCATTTTGGGCACTGTCCCTTCCTTGCCTGTATATTTGGAAATACGGTTCAGCGAGTTGATATTGACATACAGCAGGTCATTGTCGGCATACACCAGTCGAATCATCTCCTGCATCTTTCCATTGACCTCGACTTTTTCCAACCCCGCATATTTGCCGATGCCATGATCGATATGAGTGATATAATCACCCGGTTTTAGCTCACGCAACTCTTTGAGTGTAATTGCCTGCGATCGCTCATATCCTTTTTTTCGCTTGTATTTATAATAGCGGTCAAATACTTGGTGGTCCGTATAACAAGCAATCCCCAGCTCGACATCCAAAAATCCTTCCCTCAACGCCGTATTGATAGGCGTAAATGTCACCGACTTATCCAAGTCCTCCAAGATGGCCAGTAGGCGTTCAATTTGTTTGGGTGAGTCGGCAAAAATACAGTTTTGGATCTGCGCTTTCTCGTTTTCCTTAAAGTTATGGATGAGCAAGCTGAAGTCTTTATTAAAGGACGGCTGCGGCCGCTGATCAAACGCAATAGTTTCGGTTGGCTGGTAAAAAAACTGCTTACCAAACTCCACCACCGCAAAGTCGTGCAGCATAGCCGCGAGGTTCTTTTCGTCGATGAAACTGTACCGTGGGTCTATCCACTCCGGATTTTGCTGTTTGTCTGCGTCAGGGAGAGCCTTCCACAACTCACCGGCGCGCTTGTACCCTTTGGCCATCACATCCAGCGTGAACTGCACATCTTCAAACCAGATTGCTGAATCTGCCGAGATGTATTCCAGTAACGAGATATTTCCCTCGGTGAGGAACTTGGCCTGGACGTTCGGCACAATCGTCACGGTATGTATCTTGCTCACCGAAAGCTGGCTCTCCACATCAAATGTGCGGATGCTTTCTATATCATTGCCGAAAAACTCGATGCGGTAGGGCAGATCATTGGAGAACGAAAAGATATCCACAATGCCACCCCGGATGGCATACTGCCCCGGCTCGTATACGAAGTCTACACGCTCAAACTCATACTCCTGCAAAAATTCGTTTATAAATTCGATATCCAGGTTGCTACTTTGGGTGATTTCAAGCGTATTCTTTTCCAAATCCTTCCGGTTGATCACCTTCTCGGCCAATGCCTCGGGATAGGTGACCACCATTTTGGGCAGTTCGGTCGTATGATTAAGCGTGCTGAGTGTTTCGGCACGCTGCAAGACGTGCGCACTGTCAGTCTGCGTGAAGTCAAAGGCTTTGCGATAAGATGCTGGGAAAAATAACACTTGTCTATCCAGCAAACCTTCCAAATCACTCAGAAAGTAAGAAGCGTCTTCGTGGTTGGGCAACACAAAAACCATGGGGCGTTCCTGCAGCTGATAACATGCCACCGCTACCATCGCATCTGCTGACCCGATTAGTCCGCGCAGCCGGATTCTCGGGTTTTTGCCGTGCAATGCCTTCGCTAAAGCGCGTATATTGTCGCTTTGCTGATACCTCGCTAAAATGTCACCTATACCCACGTCTAAAAACGGGGCAAAGGTACGGAAAAAATTGGCGATACTAAACTAAAAATGTCATCAGGGTATGATGCCGGAAGACCCTATCACCTTTTCCATACCCACTTCCGATCTGCAAATTGGATGGCGCATACCGCAAGGATTGCGAACCCTATAATGGGCAAATATGTCCTGAACCAAAGCAAAGCTGCTCTAAACCGCGGCAAATCCACCACGTAATAAAACACGGCTATCGCTATCAATCCGCAGCCGACGCCGACAATGAGGTTAAGCGCATCCGTACGACGATCCTTTTTTTCCTGTAGTAGAACGACCTGTGCCATCACCTCATCCGCCAGCCCGATGGGCTGTTCGTGGTTTGCCACGGATGCTTCCTGAGCAAGCGATTCGAAGAGCTGTGTGTAAGCACCGATATCCGTCGCGGTGAGCGGCCGTTGTTCGGCTCCGGCTTGTTCGTCCAGTAGTTTGCTCAATTGTTCATTTGTCAATTTCATAAGCTTCCTCCTATTTTACCAGGTAAGCCAATTTGTCCTTTAGCAATTTCCTTGCCCGGAACAAGTGGCTCTTTATCGTACCCTCCGACAAGCCCGTGATTTCTACAATTTCCTGATAAGAATAATCATCGATGTGAAAAAGATTAACCACTAGCCGATAATTTTCCGGCAACTGGTCAATCATTTTCAAAATAAAAGTACGCATTTCTTTTTGATCCAAGGTCTGTCCGGGATGCGCTGTGCTTGCGAGCGTGTCGCGGTAGTCTTCGGTACGGTCAATGAGCGACTCCCTATGCCTTACACTTTTAAGGTAATCCAAGCTGGTGTGATAAGCAATCCGAGCAATCCAAGTAGAAAGCTTGCTTTCCTGCTTGAAGTGTTTGAGATTTTTATACACCTTAATAAATACCTCTTGACAGACGTCTTTCACGTTTTCCTCGTCCTTGATCACCCGCCGTACCATGCTCAACACCAATCGCTCATTCATACTAACCAGCAACCTGAATGCATGCAGGTTCCCTGCATTAATTTTCGCAATCAGTTCGTGGTCCGAATACATCATTGCCCGTTAGACGATATCGGATAACCACAGGTTTCAAAAAAAGAAAATTAAAATAATTGCAACTTTCTTCGGTTACGAATCGTCACACGGGCAACATTAAAATTTAATTGACATGAATGTCCATCTTGTACCAATCCTGTTGACAGGAATCGTATTCTTCACTGTCGCATACATAATCGAAACGATATTAAAATATCGTCTGCGCTCGCGTATTGTCGCCTCAGGCCTCACCGACGAGCGATTCATCAAAGGGCTGTTTTCCAGCAGAGCAGACAATAAGGCAAGTTCGCTGAAGTGGGGGCTTATCCTGCTGTTTGCGGGTATCGGGCTTATCGTGCTCGAATATGTGCCGTACGAATACGATTCGCCCCTACCCTATGGCATCGAAGGTACGTTTATTGCACTGGGCTTCCTGATTTATTTCTTTATCGTGAATGGAAAACGAATCAGGCAGACACACACTGAACACTCCAGTACCGAGCGTGATTTTTGACCGCTTAAAAGCAGGCTGAGCCGTGCGATTTGTTTTTCGAAACTTTCATACGTCTTTCACGGTTTGACCGCCGACTACCTGAAGCTACAACGCACCGCAGCACGGAGGAGTCAGCTGGCTATCAGCCTGCGGTCGGCTTGCGGTAAGGGCGCGCAAAACAGCGAGCTGACAGCCAGCCCACGGCACTTAGATAGCCCTGCGCCGCGCAGCAGTCTAACAGCAGTCGGGGAGCAGTCTAGCCCTGTGGCATGAGCTTTGCCTTTTTTCCTGTAAAACAAAAAAAGAAAGGTTATACAGATGAAAAATCAAATGATCATGTTTGGAGGATTGGTAATAGCTGCCTTGATGTTTTTAGTTTCATGTGACAAGGATACTGATCCTGCTGATAGGGACCTGTTTGTAGGCACCTACGAAGGTACAATAACCTTCAACGACAACGAGCGGACCATCGCTGATGAAGATGGCCGTGTAACGGTAACAAAAGTCGGTGATTCTTATACCTTTGTCTTCGGTAGCGGTATACCGGATCTTACCGGTGTGCGCTTCGAAAGTGGCGATAACAATACCTATGTCAGTATTGGAGACGGACTCACGGGCATTACCATTACTGCAAGTTCACTCAACATGCTGGTAACGAACGACCGCGGCACTTGGACCGCGGATTGCAGCCGGTAATTTTAGTAAAAAGGGGCGATCATAGATAAAGATCGCTCCTTTTTTACTATTTTGCAAACGCATAGGAAATTGTATGGAAAGCGTGACATTGCGTAAACAAGACAAGACAATACGGACAAATGGCTGGACAGTAAAAGCCGATTGGCCCAACCGCATCGTTAAGGCTTCGCTAATGGTTATCGGCATATTGTTTCTTACCGCGTCATGCACGTTGGATAAACAAGCTAAAGCATTGAAGGCTTTGGAGAAATGCCGTTATGAGTTTGTATCAGCTGATAGTATATTTTTGGCTGGCACGGATATTAATAAGTTTGTTGCGAATGGTCGGATAGATGTAAGCCGTCTTCCTGGCGTAGCGCTGGGATTCTTAAACCGAGATGTCCCACTTTCGGGCATACTGAATATCCAAATCACCAACCCAACGAGTAACCTCGCTGGAATTAACCAATTTGCCTATAAAATAGCGATCGAAGATAAGGAAGTGCTTGACGGCACCTCGGATTTACCGATAGCAATACGCCCAGGGGAAACAATCACCGTACCGGTAAAATTGCAGACCAATGTGTATAAATTCCTTTCAGACAAGCAGACACTGGATAAGCTGCTTTCATTTATCCAACGTGCACAAAGCGGGGCAACGGATGAAAAAATCAACTTAACCTTCAGTATCAAACCCACGCTTGCATTAGGCAATAAACAAATTAACTACCCGGGTTACATCCGGATAGACAAGCAGGTCGATGCTAACCTACTCATCAGCAACGGAATTATACCTTCGCACTAACGGCTTGTGTATTGCTCCTCGTAGTATTGCTGGTAATGGCCGGAAGTAACGTCTTGCAACCATGCTTCATTGGCTAAATACCAATCGACTGTTTTTTCCAGCCCTTCTTCAAACTGCAAACTGGGTTCCCAACCGAGATCCCGCTTCAGCTTTGTTGCGTCGATGGCATAGCGAAGGTCATGGCCGGCACGGTCTTTCACGAAGGTAATCAACTTGGCTGATTCACCTGCTGCCCGCCCCAATTTGCGATCCATAATATTGCAAAGCAATCGAATGAGGTCTATGTTTTTCCATTCGTTGTGCCCGCCAATATTATAGGTCTCGCCCGATGCCGCCTTGTGAAAAATCACATCAATTGCACGAGCATGATCTTCCACCCACAGCCAATCACGTACATTCTCCCCCTTACCATATACCGGCACGGGCTTGTTGTTCTTGATATTATTGATTGCCAACGGGATAAGCTTTTCCGGAAAATGATGCGACCCATAATTGTTAGAGCAGTTAGAAATGACGGTATCAATACCATAAGTATCGTGATAGGCGCGTACAAAATGATCCGAAGAAGCCTTGGAGGCCGAATAAGGGGAATGCGGATCGTATTTGGTCTCCTCCGTGAACATGCCGGTATCGCCCAAAGCTCCGTATACCTCATCTGTAGATACATGGTAAAACCGATGCGCAGGGTAAGCGCCCTGCCAATGTTTCCGGGCAGCATTCAATAGCACGACTGTACCCACCACGTTGGTCAATACAAAGTCTATCGGGTTGCTTATCGAGCGGTCTACATGCGATTCAGCCGCGAGGTGGATGACAGCATCCGGTTGTTCTGCGGTAAACAAACCATCGATAAATTGTGCATCGGTGATATCCCCTTTGACAAACCGGTAATTTGGTCGATCTTCTACATCGCGAAGATTGGCCAGATTACCGGCATACGTGAGGTTATCGAGATTAATGATTTGGTAGTCCGGATAAGTCGTTACGAATCGGCGCACCACATGCGATCCGATGAAGCCGGCGCCACCTGTTATGATGATTTTCTTCATTTATGACATACATTTTTCAGGCGCAAGAAGCTTACCTGAATTATTTCACCTTGCAAAATTAATCCTTTAGGGGGTTATCCTTCAAATACTGCTCCCATTTCCATGCCGAACGCATCATTTCTTCGATACCCAGCTCCGCTTTCCACCCCAATTCGGTGGCCGATTTGGATACATCGCCCCATACCTGTTCTACGTCGCCAGCACGACGGGGACCTATCTGATAGTTAAGCTTCACACCCGTAGATCCCTCAAATGCCTTGATAACTTCCAGCACGGAATTGCCCCTACCGGTACCGATATTAAAGACATCGTAGTTGCCGTTCGGATTGCCTTTTTCGAGTAACCTGATGGCTGCTACATGTGCTTTAGCCAGATCGACCACATGGATGTAATCACGGATGGCTGATCCATCCGGCGTGTTATAGTCATTTCCGAATACCGTGATGGGGCCCCGCTTGCCGATAGCGCTCTGTGTAATGAATGGCACCAGGTTCTGCGGCACGCCCAGTGGTAACTCACCAATAAGCGCACTTTCATGGGCACCCACCGGATTGAAATACCGGAGGGATATTATGTTATAGTTGTTGAAGGCCGCAGCGGTCTCCGCCAATATTTCTTCAGCGATCTGCTTTGTATTACCATAAGGAGATTCTGCCCGTTTCACAGGGGCTGCCTCCGTGACAGGCAACGTATCGGGCTGACCATACACTGTACAGCTGGACGAAAACACGAAATTCACGGGCTTGCCCTGATAGGCATTCAACAGGTTGATAAGCGAAAAAAAGTTATTGTGATAATATTTCAGTGGCTCGCGTACAGACTCTCCTACGGCCTTATATGCGGCGAAATGAATAATCCCCGTGATGCTGGGATGATCGGCAATGAACTGCCTGACTGCCGCCTCGTCACAAAGGTCGAACTGATGAAACTCCGGTTTGATGCCGGTAATTTTACGGATTTGTTCCAATACGCCGATGTCCGAATTGGATAGATTGTCGATGATCACGGGTGTATAGCCCGCCTGCTGCAACTCGACTACGGTATGGGATCCAATATAGCCTGTACCCCCTGTTACTAATATTTCAGCCAT